>JBBTFS010000107.1:0-18691 GCA_038060705.1 Gemmatimonadota bacterium | reverse complement strand
CCGGAGCGTCACCGACGCTGATCGCGAACGCAGCCGTCATCACGCGGCCGGAGCGTCACCGACGCTGATCGCGAACGCAGCCGTCATCACGCGGCCGGAGCGCTTCACCTGCACAAAGACGCGATACTCACCGGCGCGCGGGAAGGCGTACGGGAATGAGACTGGTGACGCCGGTGGCTGAACCGGGACGGCAGCCGGAACGTGCGCGACGTGCTCCCCGAGCCTGAGCGTGCCGCCAGCGGTCGTATCGCCGCGATCGCGCGCAGCGAAGACCTCCTGGGCCGCCACCGTCACCGTGCCCATCGGATGCAGGTGCACGTACACGTCACCCGAGTCGCGCACTACGGCAGCGTGCGCTGGCATTCCGAGGTACGGCTCGAGCACAGCCGGCTTGCCCTGTGCGTCCACCACCGTGACGTTGAACGAAAGCTCCTCGCGCGCCTTGGGCGCAGCCGGCAAAAGCGTCAGCGCCAGTGTACTGCCGTCCGAAAGCCGCATCGAACCGGACCGGGTGGCCTCGCCCACGAACCACCCATCGTCCGGATCCAGCTTGGCGGTCTGCGCCGGCAGGTTCTCGGGCACCTGCACCAGGCCCACCATTGTCCGTTCGAATCCGGTCTCCTGAACCACGTCGCCGAAGAGGAAATACCGGCCCGCTGGCAGCGGCGGCAGCATCGTCGTGAACTCGGGGATCGTGGCGGTGTCCGCTCCCGGATGCAAATGCGCAAAGCCGCGTGCGTCGCCTTCCTTCACCATGAACAGGTGCATCAGCTTGCCGTGGTCCGGCACATACGTGGACGCGCGGTCTCCCGGCAGGTACTGCGTGTCGCGCGCCGCCAGCCGCATTACGCCGTCGGCCAGCGACACCCTGAGCCTGGACGGATGGTAGATGCTGCCTTCGTACTCCGTGTCCACCGCATTCCACCAACGCGCGCCGCCAAGGATGGCGAGCGCGAGCACCGCCATTGCGATGCCGCCGGCCACACGGCTGCTGCGAACACCCGCGTCATTGAGCGACTTGCCCGGCCCCAACAAACTCTCCCCCGCCGCCTTGCGCACGATGTTCACCAGGCCGGTCACGAGGAACACGCCAAGCACGACGAGGATCGCGGCCAGCGGCGTGTCGAGCGCCAGCCGACCCGTGGCAACTGACGCGACCGGCACGAGCACCGTCCCGGTGCCCAGCCCGCCCTCGAGCACGACCTCCACGCTGTACGCGCCACGCGCCATGAGCCACAGCGCGCCTTCGAACGTATCCGATGCGTTCACGCGGCTCATGACGTCCGCTGACGGAGCACCTTTTGATCCCGCGCGCCAGTACACGGGCCGCATCAACACACGGCCTTCGAAGCCGTCGGGCGCCCGCACCGTGACGCGCGCGATGCCCGGCACCACTTCCGGTGGCCGCACAACCACACGGATGTCGAAGGCGCCTGCCTTTCCGGTAAAGAACACGTCGGGCGAACCGATGTGGGCGGACACGAGCACGCCAATGCCGAGCACTCCCAGGACCCGGAACGCCGCACCCCGCACCCTGTGCCTCGATGCTTGCCCGATCATCAGCGTCTCACGCGCGTCATCCACGTTCCGAACCACAGGCCCACCCAACTCGAGAACGCGCCGATCGCGACTGCAGAGCCCAGCTGCGCCGCGAAAAACAGCCCGTTCGCCTCATACTGCCAGGTCCGCGCGTTCTCCACGCCGCGCGCGGGCATCCAGTACACGAAGTTCTCGGCGTTGAAGAACCAGTTGCGCGCTGCCGGCGACATGAGGAACGACGCAAACGGCCACTGCACGGCGACAAAGAGCGCCACGAACACGACGGACAGCACCAGCGCCAGCAGCAGCGGTCGCAGCGTGAGGCGCTGCATCACCAGATCGATACCGATGGCCGGCACCACGATGAGCACCGGGAAGTCCATCGCTACCATATGCGTGATGTTCTGATAGATGGGCCCCAGCTTCGGCGTCGCCGGAAACAGCTGGATGATCCACATGAGCGCGAGCATCAGCCCCATGAAGATCCCGGTCGTGGTCGTCGCTGCCCATTTCATCCTCGACGCACGCGCCATCAGCACCAGCACCATCGGATACGCCAGCGCCGACACACGATAGAACGCGCCGTCGTGCATCAGGTTCTTCCAGCTGTACTCCGTGAGCATGATGGCGCGGTCCATGAGCAGCAGCGAGCCTGCGATGAGAAAGAGCCACATCGCGCCCCGCGCCTGCGCACTGCCGCGATTCTGGGCCGCGAGCGTCAGGAGCAGCGCGCCGATGCCGACGCCGGCGATGCCCATCGCCAGGACCATGTGCGGCGGGCTGATGATGCGGACATCCAGGCCGTACGCATCGTGCCACCAGTTGTCGAACGGCGCGGACGCCACCATCGCAAAGCAACCCCAGATGGCGACCCACGCGCCGAGCGGAGCCTTGAAACCCCAGAAAGTGACGGACGCGTCGTGCGCCCCGACTGAACCACCGAACGTGGTGCGGATGGCCACGTATCCGGACGAAAGTCCGGCAATGAGCCCGCCGGCCTGGATCAACAAGTGCGCCGGCGTCCAGAACGTGTCGCGGCCGATGGTCATGTGCCACGAAATGTCCCAGTACACGCCAATCATGACGCACACGGCGCCGAACGTGACCACCGCGCCGAGCCACCCGAACGGCCGCGACTCGTTGAGCTCCTCCATGAGGGCGTGCGCCGCGTACTTCGGCGTCGTCCTGCGGATCGTCGTCGCCATCTAGAACAGGGTCATTTGTTCGCCGAGCTCCTCGGGCATTACCGGTTTGAGGTGAAGCAACCGTTGCAGGTCCCGCACCGACGCGGGTGAGTGGCCGGCAAAGTGGTTGTTCACGTACCCATATATGGTACGCCCCTTGGCGGCCAACTGTGTAAGGACGCCCTGCCACATCTCCAACTCGCGGGTGCGGTCGAGCTGGATGCGCGAGTAGTCCACGATCTCGCGGTCCGCCCCCATCCAGCGCACATAGACGAAATCCGCCGTGGGCCGCTCGGCGCACGACAGCATCTGTTTCCGGGAAATCCAGCGCGCATCCGTGAGCGCCAGGGACACGTTGTGTTCCGCCAGCAGCGCGATGACGCCGTCGTTGATCCAGTGCTTGTCACGGAACTCGATAGCGAACGCGATGTCCTGCGGCAGTATCGGCAGGAACTTGGCCAGCGCAGGCAACTCACCGGCGCCGAAGTCCGGCCCCATCTGGAGCAGGATCGGGCCGAGCTTGTCCTCCAACTCGCGCGCACGCTCGCAGAATTCCTTGAGGAGATCGGTTGAGTCACGCAGGCGTCGCTCGTGGGTGATTTCCTGCGACATCTTGAGCGCGAACGAGAATCCCGGTGGCGTGCGCTGCGCCCACTGCTTGATGGTCTTGGCCGGCGGCACGGCGTAGAACGTGGAGTCCACCTCGACGGTGTCGAACGCGCGTGAGTAGATGGTGAGGAAGTCGACGGCTTTCGTGCCCTCCGGATAGAAGGGGCCCGTCCAAGCGTCGTAGTTCCAGCCCTGCGTGCCGAGGCGAATGTTGGCGGGCATCGCCTCATCTTCGGGAATCGGCGCACTGGAGTCAATGCCAATGCGACCTACTTTCGCGACAATCCGACCACGAGAATCTGGCCGGCGAGCTCGGCGCCAATCGCGCGCTTGGCGGCGTCCACTTTGACGGTGATGGGTCCGTCGAAAGGCGCGTGCTCGAGGACCTTCACGGTCGCCCCGGGTACGACGCCGAGTTGGGCGAGATAGCGCAAGCGTTCGGCGCTCTCGTCGCTGACGCGCTCCACGCGCGCGGTGGCGCCCTCCGGCAGCGACGCCAACGGCACCACCGCTTTTTCCTTGAGCGTGCCCTCGCGAGACGGAATCGGCGCGCCATGCGGATCCGTTTCGGGTTCGCCGATGGCCTTGGCCATGCGATCGATGAGTTCGTCGCTGGCGGCGTGCTCCAGACGTTCGGCTTCGTCGTGGACGCGGTCCCACGAATAGCCCAGCGCCTCGGTGAGGTAGGCCTCGATCACGCGATGCCGCCGGATGGTCTTCAATGCAGCGCGGCGGCCGGCCGCGGTGAGGCGCGCACCGTGATAGCGCTCGTGCGTGATGAGTCCCTGGCGCGCCAAGCGGCGCACCATCCCGCTCACCGACGCCGGCGCGATACGCAGCCGCTTGGCAATGGCATTGGTCTCGGCCGCTTCCCCGCTGCGCTCCAGGTCGTAGATGGCCTTGAGGTAGTCCTCGACGGGACCGGAGAGTTCGGGCACAACCTTCAGGGTGCGGGCGGGGCTCATGAATCTCGGCTCTCGGCTCCCGGCTTTGGGCTTTCCGCGGAAGCGCCCCGCACGAGCAGCACCGGTACGTGGGTGGTGTGCCGAACTTCATTGGCCACGCTGCCACGAATCACGTCCTGCACGAACCCGTGTCCGTGGGTGGACATGGCGATCAAGTCGCAATGCTCGCGCTCCGCCGCGGCGCAGATCTCCGCCGTGGGGTCGCCGCCGGCCAGCACGCCTTCCGCGCTCACACCGGCGTTTTCGAGTTCGACGGTCAAGCGGTCGAGGTACGCCATGTCCTGCTTCATCTCTTCGGACTCGCGCAGGTCCAGTTGGTTGGCGTTGCGCGCCACCCAGCCGTCGGCCACATGGATGAGCACGACGGATGCGCCACAGTGCTTGGCCAGCGCGCTGACGTGCGCGATGATGGCCGCGTCGTACCTGGTATTCTCGAGCGGTACAAGGATGCGCGTGTACATCAGGCCACCCATCCGCGAACGGTCTGGAACAGCAGCCAGGCGTTGAGCGTCGCGATGATGAACGCGACGGAATAGGCCAGCACCTTCACCCATAGCGGATTCACGAACTCGCCCATTTTCTTCTTGTCCGACGTGAACATCACCAGCGGAAAGACGGCGAAGGAAAGCTGCAAGCTGAGGATCACCTGGCTGAGAATGAGGAGCTTGGCCGTGCCATGCTCGCCATACAGTATGGCCGTTATGACGGCCGGCACAATCGCGATGCCGCGCGTGATCAGGCGCCGCAGCCACGGACGCAGGCGAATGTTGAGAAAGCCCTCCATCACGATCTGCCCCGCCAGCGTACCCGTAATCGTCGAGTTGAGTCCGGACGCCAGCAGCGCCACGGCGAACACGGTGCTGGCGCCAGCGCCCAACAAGGGCGTCAAGAGCTTGTAGGCGTCCTGAATCTCGGCGACGTCGGTACGCCCCGTGGTGTTGAATGACGCCGCAGCGACGATGAGAATGGCCGCGTTGATGAAGAGCGCGAAGCTGAGCGCGATGGTGGAGTCGAGGAACGCGAACTTGAACGCTTCGCGCTTGCCGGACGTGGTCTCCTCGTACTTGCGCGTCTGCACGATGGACGAGTGCAGGTACAGGTTGTGCGGCATCACCGTGGCGCCAAGGATTCCGATCGCGATATAGAGCTGGTCCTTGTTCTTCAGGATGCTTGCGGACGGGATGAAGCCCCGCAGCACGCCACCCACGTCGGGCTTGGACAGGATGATCTCGAAGAGGAAGCTGGCGCCCACGGTGGCGACGAGCGCAATGACGAGCGCTTCCAGCAGCCGGAATCCCCTGTTCTGAAGGTACAGCACCAGCATCACATCCAGCGCCGTAATCGCCACGCCCCAGCCCAGCGGGATACCGAAGAGCAGGTTGAGCGCGATAGCCGCACCAATCACCTCGGCCAGGTCGCACGCGGCGATGGCGACCTCGCAGAGAAACCAGAGCACGAAGTTCGTGCCCTTGCCGTAGTGGTCTCGACAGGCCTGGGCCAAGTCGCGCCCCGTGACGATGCCGAGCTTGGCGGACAACCCCTGGAGCAGGATTGCCATGAGGTTGGAGAGCAGGATCACGCTCAGCAGCGTGTAGCCAAAGGCGGATCCGCCGGCGAGATCGGTGGCCCAGTTGCCGGGGTCCATGTAGCCCACGGCGACGAGGTATCCCGGCCCCGCAAAAGCGAGGACCTTCTTCCACCAGCCTGCGTGGTTGACGTCAACGGACCGGTAGACCTCGGCCAGGCTTGGAGCGACGCGCGAATGGCGCCAGCCATCAGAGCGTCGGGCCGGTGGCGCGGATGGTTCGATTGGGAGTTGCGTGGATGGCACGGCTGGATTGCTGGACTAAATGATAAGTTAGGTTCAACTAACTTATTTTGTCCGTGCGGCACCCGCAAGGGGTGGATCGGTCACCAAAGTCCCCTGACGCAGGACTAGCCCAGTAGCTCCACCAGTTGGCGCAGCACGCGTTCGGTCAGGCCCCACACGACGTGCTCGCGGTACGTGAAAGTGCGTTCTTCACGGGGAGCGCCGCGCACCAGCACACTGCGTAACGCCCACGCGCGCTCGTCACGAATATCTGAGAGCGGCACCCAGAACCACTGCGCAACCTCGGCGCTGGGCGTCACCGCCAGCTCGCTGTGGGCGGCAACAACGAAGGGGCGGATCGAAATCGGCGGCAGGTTGGGCGTCCGTGGCGCGACATCGTCCAGCGTGCCAAGGATGCGGCCCACGCGCGCCAGGTCGATACCGGTCTCCTCCAACGTCTCGCGCATCGCGGTGAACGCCAGGTCGGCGTCGTCCGGGTCCATGCGGCCGCCGGGAACCGCCACGTGGCCGCTCCACGGATCGCCCGCATGCTCGGCGCGCTTGATCATGAGCAGCTCCGGCTCGCCGGCGGTGGACAGGCGCAACGTGAGCGCGATGGCGGCCCAGCGTCGCTCGAGATCGAGCGCAACCATGCGTCCCGGCGTTTGCGAGAGGGCGCGGGCCAGCCGCGCGATGTCCGGATGTGCGAGCAGCGTCTCGAGCGTCACCGCGTTGCGCTGCGGTGCGGTGCGCTGTGGAGCGAGCGCCGGCTCATGTCAGTCCAGCGGCATACGACGCCAGCGCTCGGCGGGCCAGACGAACCCGACGACCCCGAACACCGCGCCGCCAAGCGCGGCGGCATTGCCCATGGCCTCGCTGCGGCTATCGGCGCCAAACGTACGCGACTTGCTGTAGAAGATGGCCGCGTTGAGCGCGAAAACGACTGCGCCGCCGATGCCCGTGCCAATGGCGCTCGGAATCCGGCGAGGCACACCGCGACTGCGTTGCATGGAGTACACGCCAATCAGCGGGACAGCCACCACTCCGGTGAGCGGCGACGGCCGAATGAACAGTGTGTCGCCCGAGACATTCTCCAATACTCCCCGAAGGTACTGCGCTTTCTGCATGCGATTTTCCTGCTGCGCCTGAAACTCCGGCAGCGCCACGCGCACGCGTTCACCCACCGGCAGCAACCGCTGCGCACTGGCCGCGCTGCCGGCGACCACGAGCGACACCAGCGCGATCCAGAGCGTGCAGCGCGTCATTCCACTTCCCCACCGTCGGCTACCCATCCGCTGAATCCCTCCTTCAAAGACCGCACGTGCTCATACCCCATGACGATCAGAACGTCCGCCGAAAAGGCTGAGCGGTTGCCGTTGGCGCAGTAGACGATGACGGTTTTTTCGCGCGGCACCTGGGCCTCGACGTTCTTCTCCAGGTTGCTGCGTCCGATGGTGATCGCGCCCGGGATCTTGCCGAGGTTGTACTCGTTGGGGTCGCGCACGTCGAGAAAAACCGGGTCGCCGGTGGTGTGTCGCAGCGCCTTGGCGTCCTTGACGGTGATTTCCTTGATGCGAGCCTTCGTTTCTGCAAGCAGTTCGGCGTAGGTCTTCATGGCAGCTCTCGGCTGTCGGCGCCCGGCCTTCAGCTTAGTCGTAGTGGTTCAGAGATTCAGTATGGTCAGCGCCTTGGCATCCGCATCCAGTTCAGCGTCCGCGCCCAACGGCAGGCTCCACTGCTCTTCGACATGTCCCAACGGTATGCCGGAAATGGCTGGGATGTTGGCCAGGCGCGCCGCTTCGGTCAGGACGTCGGCGACGGTCCGCGTCGTGCCACCGATGGATGCGTCCTGGGCCGGGTCGGTGAACTGACCGAAGGCGAGGCCGGCGCACTTCTGCAAGTCGCCTGACAAACGCAGCTGGAGCAGCATGCGTTCGATGCGGTACGGCGCCTCGCCTACGTCTTCAACGACCAGGATGGCTCCATCATAGAGGGGCTGCCACGGCGTGCCGTGGAGCGCGGAGAGGAGCGACAGGTTGCCGCCGATGAGCCGGCCGCGGGCCTTGCCGCCGACGAGGGTCACCGCGTCCGGCGCGATGCCGGCTGGCTGTTCGCGGCGTGAGGTGGCGGCGCGCAGCGACTTCTCGGAGAACGGCGTGAGGATGCCGCGCGCGGTGGGTCCGTGGATGGAGCACAGACCGGCCTTGAGTGCCACCGCCGAGTGGATGGCGGTGATGTCGGAGAAGCCGATGATGGCCTTGGGCGTCCGTTTCAGCGCCTTGAAGTCGAGCTGTTCCAGCAAGCGCATGGCGCCGTAGCCGCCGCGCAGGCACCAGATGGCGGCGACGGAATCATCGCGGAGCGCTGCGTTGAAGTCGCTGACGCGCAGTTCGTCCGGGCCGGCGAAATAGTCCTGCTGTTCCTCCGCATACGTGCCCACCACCGGCTCCCAGCCGAGCGTCTTGCAGTTGGCGATGGCGCGCTGGAGGTCGCCAGCCTTGAGTGGACCAGCTGGGGCCACGAGCGCGACTCGCGTGCCGGCGGTGATCGGCGTGAACTGGCGCATTGGGGATGAAGGGGGCGACAAGCGAATCTAGTCGCGTTCGTTTTTGCTGGTCGACGCAACAGGATGATGCTGGTGATTCGCGATTTCACCATACGCTCGGCGGGTGCTCACGATGCGTGGGGCTGCCGCGCTCTTGTCCGCTGCGCGAACACCGGATGGTGTCTGGGAAGTCGTGCGCGCGACTGGCCTTGCATCCGCGCCGGTCGCCGTGGACGACGACATGCGTGCCGCACTGAGGCTCGGCGGCGCGCAACAGGCCCGCATCGCCGGTGGCGTGGGATCGTTTCGCGTGTTGGCTCTGCAGTTGGATGAGGGCGCAACCCTCCGTGAGGCACTGCAACGGATCGCACGACGGCTGACGTCGAGCGCTCCGCATGTGCTCTGGCTGGTGGGCGCAGTCGAACGCAGCGGGGAGCGCGCCGCGATCGTCGCATGGTCGGGTAGCGAGCGATCCGCCCGGGTCGCCTCCTTCGTATGGGAGCCGGACCGCGTCGTGGATTCGGACGCCGAGACTCTCTGCGCGCTGGCTTCAGTGCGTGAAGTGATGGACGTTGCCCTGCATGCGCGTTGCCTCGACGTGCTGGGTCGCGAGGCGCTGAGCCGCCGCTTCTATAGAGTGCTGAGTGGGCACGTCGAAGGCCTGGCCGCCGGTACCGCCAAGCGGCTAACCGGCAGCGAAGGCCACGAGTTGGCGCTGCTCTGCGTGTCGCGTTGGCTGTTCCTGCGGTTCCTTGAAGCCAAGGGTTGGGTCAACGGCGAGCGTGAGTTCGTCGCCACCCGATTCGACGAGTGCATGGCGAGTGGCGGCGCTTTTCACCGCCGCGTCCTGCTGCCGCTCTTTTTCGGAACACTCAACACGCCGTACTCGCGCCGGGCCATGCATGCGCGTGCGTTCGGTCGCGTGCCGTTTCTCAACGGCGGCCTCTTTACACGAACCGCACTGGAGCGTCGGGCCGGCGCGCTGCGGTTCCCGGACGAGCAACTGGGCGCACTGCTCCAGGAGGTCTTCCAGAAGTTCCGATTTGTGGCGCGCGAGGACTCGGCAACGTGGTCCGAGGCGAGCGTGGACCCCGAGATGTTGGGACGCGCGTTCGAGTCGCTCATGGCCGTGAACGAGCGCAAATCGGGAGGTGTCTTCTACACGCCGCACGCGCTCGTCGCCCGCGTCGCCGATCAGGCGCTGGAAGCGGTGTCCAAGGAGCAGGATCTGCGCACGGTTCGCGACACCCGAGTGCTGGACCCGGCCTGCGGCTCTGGTGCGTTCCTGGTGCACGTGTTGGAGCGACTGGCAGAGGTCCGCCGCCGGCTCGGCGATGCGGGGTCGATCGCCGAACTGCGTCGTGATGTGCTGGCACGATCGGTCTTTGGCGTAGACCGCAATCCGACCGCGGTGTGGCTGTGCGAGCTGCGCCTGTGGCTGTCGGTCGTGATCGAAAGCGATGAGACGGACCCGATGCGCGTGCCGCCGCTGCCCAACCTCGATCGCAACATCCGGATCGGCGACGCGCTCGCCGGTCCCGGATTCACGGATGGCCAGCTTGCGGCTGGGAGCGGGCGCATCGCCACGCAGCGCCAACGCTATGTGCGCGCCACCGGCCGGCGGAAAGCCGGACTTGCCCGGGTGCTCGATCGAATGGAGCGACACCGTGCGATGGATCACGCCGATCGGCTCGTTTGCGCCACCCAACATGCGCGACGCGAATTGGTCAACGCGCAGCGTTCGCGCGACCTCTTTGGCGAACGCCAGCGCGTGTCGTCGAACACGCGACGCGAACTCAAGCGGCTCAAGGACGTCCTGCGGCAGCACCGGTCCGAGAGGAGTCGCATCGCTGACGGCGGCGCCTTGCCCTTTTCGTTCAGTGCGTACTTCGCGGAGGCGCAGGCAGCCGGCGGCTTCGATGTCGTGCTCGGCAATCCACCTTGGGTGCGACTGCATCGCATCCCGGTGGCCACCCGCCAGCGTTTTCGCGACGTCTACGAGGTCTTTCGGTCGTCCCACTGGCAGGCGGGAGCGCGCAGTGCGCACGTGGCGCCGGGATTCGCGTCACAGGTGGACTTGTCCGCGCTGTTCGCCGAGCGCTCGCTGGGCTTGTTGCGGCCGGGAGGCACAATGGCGCTGCTGCTGCCGGCCAAGTTGTGGCGTTCGTTGTCGGGCGGGGGCATCCGGCACCTGCTGGCGACGCGGGCCTTTGTCACGCGCATCGAGGACGCCAGCGAGGCACGCCACATGTTCGACGCTGTCGTGTATCCGTCGCTGCTGGTCGCGCGCACCGAGCCACCGCGATCGCCGTGCGTTTCGGTGGTGGTGCACAACGCACGCGGCGAGCGCACGTGGCCATCCACACTGGAACGGATGGCGTTCGACGCCACACCCGGCGCGCCTTGGGTGCTGCTGCCTCCTGACGCGCGTCAGGCGTTCGAGCGTTTGAGGGACGCGGGAACGCCGCTGGCAGCGACATTGTTCGGCGCGCCCCGGCTTGGTGTGAAATCCGGCTGCAACGCGGCGTTCCTCGTACGCAGGATGGACGAAGCCCGCGGATTCACGGCCGTCGTGGACGCCAGCGGTGAGAGCGGCTGCGTGGAAAGCGCGCACCTGCGGCCAGCATTGCGCGGCGACGGTCTGCGGGCATGGCACGGCGCCGAGTCCGATGTGCAGATCGTGTGGACGCACGACCGCAACGGTGCGCCGCTGGCACAGCTGCCCCCGCGGACTGCCGCTTGGCTGGGCCGGTATCACGGCGCGCTCACACGACGCGCGGATGCCAAGGCAAGCAAGCGGTGGTGGGCGTTGTTCCGCGTGGACGCCGCCGATACGCGCAAGGCACGCGTGGTGTGGGCGGACTTCGGCAAACGCCCGCGGGCGCTGGTACTCGAAGCCGGCAACACAACCGTTCCGCTCAACACCTGCTATGTGCTGGCCTGCGACGATCCGCGCGACGCCTGGGCGATGGCGACGCTGCTGAATTCGCGACTGGCGGCGGCCTGGCTGAATGCGATCGCCGAGCCCGCGCGCGGCGGCTATCACCGCTACCTCGGCTGGACGGTGGGGCAACTGCCGATCCCGAGCGATTGGGCAAGTGTGCGAGCATCGCTCGCGCGCGCGGGCAGGTCCGCGGCGTCTGGTCACGGGCCCAGCGAACTCGATGAAGTTGTTTGCGCGGCGTACCGCCTCGATGCCGGTGAACTGGCTCCGCTCCTGGACTTTGCGCCATGCACATGATTCCGGGCGCCGAAGTGCAGGCCGTGATCGCCCGCCATGTGCTTGGCGACGCCGGGACCGCCGCCCGGCTCGGCGACGTCACGTTGCATTCGCACCAGCGCGAAGGCGCCAACCGGGCGCGTCACTTGCTCGACGCATTCGGAGGCGCGCTGATCGCGGACGACGTGGGCATGGGCAAGACGTACCTGGCCTTGGCCGTCGCCCGCGATGCGCGCGCACCCGTCGTCATTGCGCCTGCGGCGTTGCGCTCGGCATGGAACCACGCGATGCGCAGTTCCCGCGTGGCGCTTCACTTCGTGTCGCTCGAATCGCTGGCCCACGGAACCGCGCCTGGCGGCACGCACGACCTCGTCGTCATTGACGAAGCCCAGCACCTGCGCAACCCAGCCACGCGTGGCTTTGCCGCGTGTCGAGCACTGTGCGCAACCGCCAAGGTTCTCTTGCTCAGCGCCACGCCGGTCCAGAATCGCACGGCCGACCTGCGCGTGATACTCTCGCTCTTTCTTGGCGAGCGGGCGCACGCGCTTTCGCTCGAGTCCCTGGCTGCGTTCATCGTTCGGCGGGATGGCGACGACATCAGCGGGCTCGCCGCCGCGGCATTGCCGGTGGCCGAGGCGCCCCAGTGGTTGGAGCCGTCGAGCGACGTCGACTGCCTTGATCGCATCGTCGCGCTGCCGCCTCCCCTCGGTGGCGCAGACTCCGGTGACGGAGGCGCGCTGCTGACGTACACGCTGGTGCGGCAGTGGGCCTCGAGTCGCGCGGCATTCCGCGCCGCGCTCAGCCGACGGCTCGCCCGTGCTTGCGCGCTGGAAGACACTCTCGTCGAAGGCCGCCGGCCAACGCGCGCCGAGCTTGCGTCGTGGACATTCTCGGGCGGCGCACAACAACTCGCGTTTCCACTCATTGCGACAAGCGCCCTCTCAGAGAATTCGGTGGAACTGTTGGAACGCGTGCGCAAACATCGCGATGCCGTCCGGGCGCTCGCGACATGGCTCGCCAGCACGCCTGACCCGGATGACTCCCGCGCGGAGAGATTACGCGAACTCTCGGCGCTGCATCCGCATCGGCGGATCATCGCGTTCAGCGAATACGCCGACACGGTGGCGGCGTTGTATCGGCTCCTCGCACCGACAGTGCGAGTGGCCATGCTGACGCACGCCGGGGGTCGCGTTGCCGGCGGACGAACAACGCGGCGTGACTTGCTGACGGCGTTTGCACCGGGAGCGCGGGAACGCACACACGAGCGCGACCGCGTGGATCTCCTCCTGACCACAGATGTTTTGAGTGAGGGCGTGGGACTTCAGGACGCCAGCATCGTGGTGCATCTCGACCTTCCATGGAATCCCGCACGCTTGGCGCAGCGCGTCGGCAGGGTACGGCGGCTGGGCTCAGCAGAGTCCACCGTGCTCGTCTTTGCGATGTCGCCTCCCGCGCCGGCGGCACGGATGCTCGAACTGGAAGGTCGGCTTCGCCGCAAGATCGGCGATGCCGCGAGGGCCGTCGGCCTCGCAGGGACGATCCTGCCGGAGCTGGCGCCTGCGACCGGCGCCGCCCCGCCCACAGATCGCACGGAACACATTGCGGCCTCTCTCGGTCGTTGGCGCCGGACGATTGTCCGCACCAGTGACGGTCCTGTGTGCGGAGCGGTCCGGGCGTCGCGCGCCGGTGCCATCGTCTGCGTGAGAATCGACGACGCCGCGAGGCTCGTGGCATGGGATGGCCGTGTCGTGAGCGAAGGCGCGGTCGCCGATCTCATCAGCTCGGCGTCAAGCGAGTCTGTCGGGGTGGATGCACCCGCGCGCGACGAGGCGCTCTCCGCCGTACACGCGTGGCTGCGCGAGCGCCGGACCACCGACGTGGTGGACTTGCCGGCCCGCCGAGTCGCCAAGTCTCGCCGTGCGCTGTTGCGCCGGGCGGAACGCATCGCCAAGGCGACACCGCGGCACGTGCGGGCCACCGTGTCACCACTGCTGTTTGCCGCGCGCAGCGCGGCGGCGGTTCCGCTCTCAGCCGGCACCGAGCGCATACTGCACGAGTTGACGTTGGCTCCGTTGAGCGACGAAGCGTGGCTGCGTGCCCTGAGCAAGTTCGCGGCCGTCCACGTTGCGCAGCGCTGCAGCGGCAAATTGGTCGCCCTGCTCTTGCTCGACTGCCCAGGCTAGCGCCGCAGTCTACCGCGCGGACGCTTCGATCAGGCGCCGGTAGAAGCGCACCGCGTTGAGATAGTTGTCCACGCTCACGCGTTCGTTAGTGGAATGCAGCAGCCCCATCGTTTCGCCGGTGGCCACGATTGGCGCAAAGCGATACACGTTGCGCGACACGAGCTCGAAGTTCCGCGCGTCCGTGCCGCCCATCACCAGATACGGCGCTACCAGGCTGGCGCCGAGCGTCTCGCGAATGGCGGACGCGATGAGGCGGTAGCCCTCGCTCGTGTCCGGTGACACGGCGCTGGCCTCGCGACCGGTGCCTTCCACCAGCTCCACCGTCACGCGCGCATCATCCACGATCTCGTTCACCTGACGCAGCAGCCACGTCACGCTGTCGCCCGGCATCAGGCGGAAATTCACGATTGCCGTCGCAGACGCCGGCACCACGTTGTCCTTGATGCCGCCCGAGATCATCGTCGCCGCCGTGGTGGTGCGCACCATCGCATTGCCCGTGCGCTCGCCGGCCATCAGGCGCGTCAGCACGGGACGGACGAGCCACAGGTTGGCCATCACCACGCGCCAGGACCACGGCATGGCCGGCCCGATGGCGTTGAACATCCCCAGCGTCGCGCCATCGAGCCGCGCGGGAAGCGGCGTTCCCTGCAACTCACTCACCGCTTCGCCCAGGATGCTCACCGAGGTCTCGCGCGGCGGCGTGGAGGAATGCCCGCCCTCGCCCTTGGCTGTGAGACGCAACGACACGTAGCCCTTCTCGGCGACCCCCACCACCGCGACGCGTGCCGCCACCCCGGGCACCAGTCCGTCGCCCACCGCTCCGCCTTCGTCCATCACGAACCACGGCGCGATGCCGCGCGTCTTGAAGAGCTGCGCCACTTTTGCGGCAGCGGCGCCGCCGCCCTCTTCGTTATGGCCGAAGGAGAACAACACCGTGCGCTTCGGCTGGAATCCTGCGGCCAGCAGCGCCTCAGTCGCTTCCATCAGCCCCATGACGCTGATCTTGTCGTCCAGCGTGCCGCGGCCCCAGATGATGCCGTCCGCGACCGTGCCCGCGAACGCCGGATGCGTCCAGTCCTTCTCGGTGCCGGGCTCCACTGGCACCACGTCCATATGACCCATGAGCAGCACGGGCGCGAGCGTGGTGTCCGTGCCGCGCCACGTGTACACCAGCGAGCCGGAGTCCACCGCCTCGCGCGCGAGGCGCGCGTGCACCCGCGGGTACGAACGGCGCAGGAACTCGTGGAACTTGAGGAACTGCGGCATGTCCGCCGGCGCGTTGAACTTCGTGACCGTCGGAATGCGGACGGCTTCGCTCAACCGACGCACCGCGGCCGAGTCCACCGGTACAGGCGCGGGCACCGCGGTGGCGGGTTCGGCCGAGCGCGAGCCATAGGTCGCGGTCCGCACCACGACTACGCCGGCCAGCAGGACGAGCGCGCCGAGTACCGAAACGACAATTCGTTTGAACACGTTCATTCGCCCAAGGCGGGCTCGAACTCGTCGCGGGTCGCGGGCGAGTGTTCGTGGCGGCCCAACATCCGGGCACAGGTGTTCCAGCGCAGGATGGCTTCGTCGTTGCCCTTGGGACGCATCGCCTCCGCCTTCTCATAGAATCGCATGGCGTCGTGGAACCAGTCGTGGGCCACGTCCGCCACGCCCAGCCCGCCGCGGCGCAGCAACGCCTTGGCTTTCCGCTCGCTGATGATGCCCGAGTAGTACAGGCGCTTGTACTCGTCCTTGAGGTGCGGCAGCACATCTCGTGCGCGCTTGACGCTGTCGCCGGTATCGTCGGGGAACTGATCCGTGATGGCCAGCAGCAGCATCACCTGCGCCCGCTGGTTGTCCGGCTCCACTTCGAGGATGTCCAGGCAAATGGACTCGGCCGCGGTGGAGTCGTTGAGCAGCCGGTAGCGTTCCGCCTTCTGGAGCGCGGCCGGGATGCCTGATGGAGTTATCGGCTTCACGTTCATGGTGACTCGCGACCAGTTACTGATGACTGGTCACTTCCCTTTCCGGCTGAAGATCTTTACCAGCTTCCCGATCGGATCATAGAACTCGTCCACGACGCGTTCCTTGAGCGGGATGATGGCGTTGTCCGTGATCGTAATGTGCTCCGGACAGACCGTTGTGCAACACTTGGTAATGTTGCAGTAGCCGATGCCGTGCTGGCCCTTGAGGTCCGGAATCCGGTCGCCGGTGTCCAGCGGATGCATCTCCAGCGCGGCCGTGTACACGAAGTGCCTCGGGCCCGCGAACTCCTCGTGTTTGTGGTGGTCGCGCACCACATGGCACACGTCCTGGCACAAGAAGCACTCGATGCACTTTCGGAACTCCTGCACACGGTCCACGTCCTTTTGCTGCATGCGCCACGTGCCGTCCGGCGCGTCCGGCGGGCGCGGCTGGAACTTCCGCACCGTCTTCTTCATCCGGAAGTTGACCGACACGTCCGTCACCAGGTCGCGGATGGACGGGAACGCCTTCATCGGCTCCACCGTCACCGGCTTGTCCGTCGGCAATTCATCCAGGCGCGTCATGCACATCAGCTTGGGCATGCCGTTGATCTCGGCCGAACACGAGCCGCACTTGCCCGCCTTGCAGTTCCAGCGCACGGCCAGGTCCGGCGCCGACTCGGCCTGGATCTGGTGAATGGCGTCGAGGACAACCATACCCTCGCTGATCGTCGTCTCGAATTTCTGGAACTTTCCGCCGCGGGCGTCGCCGCGCCACACGGCGAACGACCGCGTGTCCCTGTAGGGAAGCGGGGTCGGCGAATCGGGAAGCGAGTGGGACTCGCTCATTTCATCTCCTCGATGATCTGCGTGAGTTCGGGCGGCATCGGCGGAATCTTGACGCGCTCGAGTTTCATCTTGCCGTCAGTCCCCTTCGTGATCACGGTGTTGTACGTCTGCCCCTCGGCGGACTTGTCGGGATAGTCGTCGCGGAAATGACCACCGCGACTCTCCTTGCGATCGATGGCGCTGCGGGCAATCGCCTCGCTGATGGTGAGCAGGTGCGTGAGGTCCAGGGCGGTGTGCCAGCCGGGATTGTACTCGCGGTTGCCCTGGACGCCGACCTGCCGTGCACGCGACTGCAGTTCGCCCACGGTCTTGAGCGCTTGCTGCATTTCGCCTTCAGTGCGAACAATGCCCACGAGGTCCTGCATCGTCTCCTGGAGCGCGTGCTGCACGTCGTACGCGCCTTCACCGCCCTGGCCGCGGTCGAACGGCTCGAGCGCGGACGTGATGCCGGCGCCGGCCTCCGCCTCCGAGAGCTTGGGCGCCGCGCTCTGCTTGGCATACAGCGCCGCGTGCTCGCCAGCCCGCCGACCGAAGACGACCAGATCCGACAACGAATTGCCGCCGAGCCGGTTGGCGCCGTGCAGTCCGGCCGCGACCTCGCCGCACGCGAAGAGGCCTGGTACGGTGGACATCTGCGTTGTGCCGTCCACGCGGATGCCGCCCATGATGTAGTGCGTGGTGGGGCCCACCTCCATCGGCACCTTGGTGATGTCGATGTTGGCCAACTGCATGAATTGATGGTACATGCTGGGCAGTTTCTTTTTGATGTGCTCCGGCGCGTTGGAGATCTTCTCCTTGATCCACGCGATGTCGAGGAAAACGCCGCCGTGCGGTGAACCGCGACCCGCCTTGACTTCGCGGTTGATCATGCGCGCCACGTGGTCGCGCGTCAGCAACTCAGGCGGGCGGCGCGCGTTCTTGTCGCCCGTCACGTAGCGCCAGCCCTCTTCCTCGGAGTCGGCGGTCTGCGCCTTGTAGTTGTCTGGAATGTGGTCGAACATGAAGCGCTTTCCCTGGTTGTTGCGCAGCACGCCGCCTTCCCCGCGCACGCCTTCCGTCACCAGGATGCCGCGCACGCTGGGCGGCCACACCATGCCCGTGGGATGGAATTGCACGAACTCCATGTCCATGAGCGCGGCGCCCGCGTGATATGCCAGCGACTGTCCGTCGCCGGTGTATTCCCAGCTGTTGGACGTGATCCGGAACGCGCGACCGATGCCGCCGGTCGCGAGCACGATGGCCTTGGCCTTGAAGAGACGGAAGCGACCGCGCTCGCGATCGTAGCCCAGCGCGCCAGACACGCGTTCGCCGTCCTTGAAGAGCGCGATGATCGTGTGCTCCATGTGCACATCGATCGGCTGATGGATCGCGTGGTCCTGAAGCGTGCGGATCATCTCGAGGCCGGTGCGGTCACCCACGTGCGCAAGACGCGGATACCGGTGGCCACCAAAGTTGCGTTGCAGAATGCGCCCGTCCGGCGTGCGGTCGAACAGCGCGCCCCAGGCTTCCAGCTCGCGGATACGGTCCGGCGCTTCTTTGGCGTGCAGCTCCGCCATGCGCCAGTTGTTGACGTACTGGCCGCCGCGCATGGTGTCCGCGAAATGGACCTTCCAGTTGTCGCGGTCGTCCACGTTGCCCATCGCCGCCGCGGCGCCCCCCTCGGCCATGACCGTGTGGGCCTTGCCGAGCAACGATTTGCAAATCAAGCCGACGCGGACGCCGTTGGACGCGGATTCCACGGCGGCTCTCAGTCCCGCCCCTCCCGCGCCCACGACAAGGACGTCGTACTCGCTTATCTCGTATTCTGGCATCTGTAATAGTTGGAAATCCGTTAG
>JBBTFS010000106.1:0-6240 GCA_038060705.1 Gemmatimonadota bacterium | reverse complement strand
GAGAAAAACGCCGCGCCGCCTGACGCTCATTTACACACTTCTTGACAAGAGCTCCCTCACAACCCGGCACGTTCCGATGACGGAATCCACGCTTGAGGAGCGCCTTGGCGAAGAACTCGCGCCGCACCTGCTGGTGGTGCGCGAGATCGGGGCCGGCGGCATGGCACGCGTCTTCCTCGCCCGCGAGCCCGCACTGAAACGGCACGTCGCCATCAAGGTCCTGGCGACCGACCTGTCCGCGGACGCCGGCGCGAAGGAGCGCTTCACTCGTGAGGCACAGGCCGTCGCGGGATTGTCGCACCCACACGTGGTCTCCGTGTTCCGTGTCGGTGAGCTGCGCGATGGCACGCCGTACTTCGTCATGCAACACGTCGCCGGGACGAGTCTTCAGGCGCACATCGCCGAACACGGGCCGCTCTCGATCGACGATGCGCGCCGCGTGATTGCCGAGGTGGCAAGTGCGCTTGCATTCACGCACGAGCAGCGGCTCATTCACCGGGACATCAAGCCGGCCAACGTCCTCTACGAGGCCGCGATCGGTCGTGCCCTCGTGTCGGACTTCGGCATCGCCGCCGTATCGGCGACACCGGGCACGTCAATGTCGAAGCTGACCCAAACCGGGGCTGTCCTGGGTACGCCGCAGTACATGAGTCCCGAGCAACTGCTGGCCGAGCCCGTCAGCGACAAGACGGATGTTTATAGCCTCGGGATCCTCGCGTTCGAGGTGATCACGGGCACGCGGCCCTTCGAGGGCGCCACGCACAACGAGATCATCGCGGCGCACCTTCGCGACCTGGCCCCTCGCGTCTCGACGCGACGGGCGGAAGTGCCGAGCGACCTGGACCTTCTCGTTGCGCGCTGCCTGGAAAAGGACCCGGGCACGAGGCCCACCGCCGGTGAAGTCGTACGACGCCTCGCACCGGGTGCGCCGTCCATTCTCGAGTGGCCTGCGCCGGGCCTCGAGCCAGTTCAGGGACAGGCGCTCGCGATCACCGCGCTGAGCTGGGCCGGCACGCTGCTCGTTCTCCTTGTCCTTGGCACCATCGTTTTCGGTTCGGCCGACGAGGCGGCCGGCGGCATTCCGATTCGGGTCTTGCTGTCCCTCGCCGGGGCCGCCGGCATGTTGCTGCTCGGGAATGCCGCGCGCCGACTGACGCAGACGGCGCGCTGCGTGTCCCCAGCGCTTCGCTCGGGATACGCATGGCACACGCTGCTCGAAACGTTTTTCGACACTACCGGCGACACCGGCGCCCTCCTGACAGGGACGGGACGGTTCTCGACTCTCACAGCATCGTCGCAACGTTCCCTGCGCACACGGCGTCTTACCGGTCGGGCACTCCTCCTGCTCGGCGGCACGTGCGGAACCCCACTGGTCGCGTTCGGCGTCCTGCTTGGGGCACGAGGCATCGGGACCAGTCGTACGCTCGCCGTTCTGATGGCGATGGTCTTGACTACCGGCCTCATCGGACTGGCCCTGACAGCCGCCGAACGCCTCAAGGGATGGCGCACGCAGGCCCAGCCCGACGTCAAAGAAGGGCTCGCTGCACTGAATCGGCGAAAGACGTTGGTGGCATTGTTGGCACTTCTGGCGTTCATCGTCTCGTTGCCCCCGACGCTCTGGCTCGGGCCGACGCTCGGTCCACTTGCGACTGCCGTCGCAATGCTTCTGCCGGTGGCCGCGCTGCTGGGTTGGGAAGTTGGCCGGGCGCGCCGCGCTCGCGTCGCCGCAGGGTTCGACGCGGCGGTCTCCCGCGCGTGGTACCGCAGCCTCTCCGCGCTCGACACACCCGCGATGCGCGTGCTTGGCGTGCGCCTGAACATTCGCCTGATCACACTGACCTTGGACGCGCTGCTGCTCGCTGTGGCGCTCTTGCTGGCGCCAACGCTGGTTGGTCACGTCTTTGGCTGGCGCTATCTCTCCGGCTCCAGCGCCGATCTTGTCGTCATCAGAAATCTCCTGATCTACGAAGAAATCGCCGCCGACTCGAAGTCGCTGGCGGCGCCGACGGACCCGACGATTCCTGCGCTCGACGCGGGCCGGGCGCTGTACGCGCTCGACAAGAAGTTCGATACCCCGATCGAAGGCCACCCCCTTCCGGAGCGACCGGTCGACCGCCTGCCCGACTTGCCGCGGTCGGCAAATCCGAAGGCCCTCGTCGATGCCCTCAACGGGCGACTCACGACAGACGAGCTCAGTCATGCCGAGGCCGTCGCTCACTCCTCCGTGTGGCGCTCATTCACGCTCGTCGCGCGCGCGGCGAGCGTCGACTATATCGGCGCGCGCTTCGTGCTCCCGTGGCCGGACGAGATTCCGCTCCGCGCTCGATTCCCGGTCATCTACCACTTCGGTATTCTGAACCTGAACGACTGGAACGCCGAGCGAGCCGCATACTTCGTGGCAACAGGAAGAGCAGACTCCGCGGAGGCGGTGTTGCGCGAAGGCGTCTCGTTCGGATTGTCGTTGGCGAGGAATGGCATCCTGCCTAATGACGTTTTCCAGGGATTCATGTTGGCGCAGTCTGGGAGAGTCAATGTGCGCAACTACTGCGCTGCGCCCGCCAGGACGGGCACGCCGCTCAGATCCTCATCACTCTGCGCCAAGGATCGCCCGTCCGCGCTCGGGGGATACTCGGCGCGCAACGATCCCACGTTCAGTGAGGCTACGTTGGACCGCGCGGAAATCCGGAGCCTCATCGCCGATGACCGACTGACACGCGCCGTGCGTCTCCGTCTCCTGCGCTTGCTGGCGTTGGCAAGCTGCGGGAGTACTCGTGAACTCGTGTACGGTTCGAAAGAGCAGAACGCCGATCTCGGCCTCGGGCTGCGCACACTGGCGCGAAGCCCAGCCGACAGCGCCTTGATCCACTTGGTGTTCGCGCGCCCGGACCTGTTCGCGATGTGGACCGATTCCGGTTCCAACGTCGTTAGCGTGCGACTCGCGATGATCGCGAGCGGGATGTTCCGAATCCCGCGACTGGCGCACTGCGCAATATCACTCGGCTGAAGGAGTGAGGAGAGATTGTGAGTGTCGCCGACGCAGTCGCCGGCGTCAGACAGTCATCTGTTCCAAACGCCTTATTGAGCCAGGTAGAACGACGAGACGAACACGCCGGCGCGCAGAAAGTTCACGCCGAGCGACGTGGTGCCGTTGAGCGCGCCTGTGCCGGTTCCATCGAGCATTCCGGGCAGGCTGATCTGGCTCGCAGTGATGACCCACGTGTACTTCAGCCCCGTGCGGCGTTCGACTGTGATCGACTCCGCGGAAAAGCCCACGAACCGCCCAACCCGGGTGGCCTGGATAAACGTCGAGTCCGTGCGCGAGAAATACAGTGTGTCCGCGTAGACCCGAATCGACTCGCCATTGGCATCCCGAAGCGCTGGTTGTGGAGAAGAAGGAAGACAAGCCGGCACCAGCGATGGGTGGCGGCGGCGGTGGCATGGGCGGGATGTACTAACCGAGCGGGTGCAGGGCGCAGGGTTGGGCGTACAGGGACGGGCGAGCAGAAATGCTCGCCCGTTTCGATTTACCGCACCCCGGCCCCGGCTCTGATTCGCCCTGGTGGTTGATCGTCTTGAACCAGAGTCCCTTGGACCCTCAGACCGTCGTTGCGTATCGCGCGTTTGCGCTCCTCCGCCGCCGCGGAATGGACCAAGCGGCGCGGATGTACGAGTCGAGGAAGTGGGACTGAAGGTTCGCTAGGCTGCCGCCGCGGGCATTGGACCGGCCGGAATAAGCTCTCGTCGCGCGAGATCGACGCGAAGGTTGAGTCCCTCCAACGCGTGCGCGCCAAGCAGCGCCAGGTCGCCGGGCTCGGCGAACGCTACGGCCGTCGCGGCCGTCCGCCCGCCGGCATGGATGCGCGCGAACCCGACGGGCCGCTCCAGCACGCGGCGGTCGGCCGTCTCGAATCGATCGACTCGTTCCGGAACGATTCCCAGGGCGTCGAGGAGGTCGCGAGGCAGCCATGTGTACTCGCTTCCGGTATCCACCATGACCGACTCGACGCGGCGCCGCAGACCGGGCCGCTCGGGTGACGCCACCTCGATCGTTGTTCGAAAAATCCCCATGTCCGACATTGTACCTCCGCGGCTTCGAAGAACCGTCACCGTTCCATCGCTGAGCGTACCAGATTCACTGCAGGCTCGGAAGGGCCCGAGGCCTGCTTCACCCGGGTCCCTTTTCGCAGTCCAAAATGACACCGGCCGAGACGAGCGAGGCGAATCCTCACCTGTTTCGTCGCCCCGCGCGTCGCATCGCTGCCTCAGTGCTTGTCGCGGATCCACCTGACATAGGGCGGATACGTCCACAGCGACTGAATGTCGACGTTCTGGTGCTGACCGTAGAGCTCATCCGCGAAGCCGAGCGGCGCGGGATGCTCAGCGCGCCGCTGCTCTGGGTCGTTGCCATTTCGCTCGTGGGTGGCCATTGGCGCCGGGCTTGCGATCGTAGCCCGCGTCTTGATTACCGAACCCGGCACCGGCGATCTGCTCAGCGTTTTGCTACGCGGCGGGCGCAGCATCCTCGGCGGCCTCGCCGGCGCGTACGCCGCGCTCGTGGGCAAGCGAATCGTCGGGTATCAAGAAGAAACCGGGGACCTGTTCGCGCCCGCCGTGGCGCTCGGAATGGCGATCGGCCGATGGGGCTGCTTCCTCGCCGAGCCGCCTGGCACCGCCACGTCGCTGCCGTGGGGCCTGCGACTCGATGTTGACCAGATCCGTGCCTTGCGGAGCTGCACGTGGTGCGCGCCGAACGGCAGCAAATGGGACGTTCGTTACCTGCCCGCGCCGAACTCTCGCAGCCGCTCCCACGCTTCACGAGGAGTCAGTATTGGGAAAGGAGCGGCCTTCGCAACGCTGAGCAGATCCTGATCTCCCGTCACGAGAATGTCAGCGGCCCCAGCCATGGCTGACGCGAGTACCCATTCGTCATCCCTGTCGCGCACGCGGATGGCGGACCGCGCCGCGGGCTTGGGTATCACCGTGTGATCGCGCAGCTGGCTCTGCACCGCGGCGATTTGCTCGGCCGTCGCGCCCAACTTCTCCTGCAAGGTCCGTTGCAGTTCGGTCAGGTTCACCTCGCCGGTCAGAATCTCGTGTTCCGCGAGCAGATAGCGAAAGAGATTCGCGCAAAGGCCCCGCGCCACGAATGCACTGACGAGCACATTCGTGTCGAGAAAAACGTTCACGAAACGAGGTCGAAGACGTCCTCGTCGGAGAGGATGCCCTTGGCGTCCGCGAGAGGGAGCAGGCCTCGGCGCGCCTGCTCAAAGCGGACCAGAGCGAGCTGGCGACGCAGGGCGTCGCGCACCAGATCGCTTCGGCTGCGTCCGAGCTGGCGACTGAGGCGACTGAGCTCGCGCTGCAACTTGGCGTCGAGGCGGATGGTCACGCTGGCATTCTTCATGTAAGACAATGTAGTACATCGAGCAGTCCTTGGCAGGAGATCGGGCCGTTGTCGGCCCGCACGCGCCGCGTCGCTGCCTCAGTGCTGGTCGCGGATCCACCTGACATAGGGCGGATACGTCCACAACGACTGAATTCGACGTTCTGGTGTTGACCGTAGGCCTCATTCGGTGGCATGGAGCGAATCTGAGAGAATGCCAACGAGCGTCTCATCGACTGGCGCGGTCCATCGGCGCTCCATAGTCTCTCGTAGGCAGCGTTCGTCTGCGCCACTCGAGGGATCCCTATCACTGAGCGCGTAACCGAACTTTCGTCGGCGACAGCACCGGCGGCGCCGCCAGCCGCCCAGTCGAATGCTACGACACAGCCTTCCCGACTCCAGGGGCTGAATTCAGCCGTACCCGCCGATCGCGACCGGGCTTGGGACAGGTTCGTGGCTGCGCACAGCGCCCTGCTGATTCGAGTCGCCCGAGTCGTGACCCGGGATCACGACGACGCGATGGATGCCTACGCGTTCATCCTCGGCCAGCTTCGTGATGGGAACTGCAAGCGCCTGCTGGCATACACCGCCACCGAAGGCTGTACCTTCGAGACGTGGCTCGCGGTCGTAGCCCGTCGCCTGTGCCTGGATCATCACCGCCACAAATACGGTCGCCCCAGGGGTGACGACGCTCGGTCGCTGGAGGCGCAGCGCGAACGCAGGCGGCTCGTTGACCTTGTGGCGGTAAAGCTCGACGTCCTACCCGAGATCGCGTCGAGTGACCCCGCGCCGGACGCCGCCTTGCGCAACGCTGAAATCCTGGAATCGCTGAGGCTGGTGCTCAACGACCTTCCGCC
>JBBTFS010000105.1:9938-13952 GCA_038060705.1 Gemmatimonadota bacterium | reverse complement strand
TCAGCCCGACGGCCTCACCGCGGTTGACGTCGAGCGACACCCCGCGCAGCACCCATCGGCTGCCGAAACGTTTTCCGAGGCCTCTGACTTCGATCGATCGGTCGGGCTGCACGGCCATACTATAGTAGTAGTGGCCGTAGCGACCTACGGGGAACCGACGAGCCCCTTGCGCCGATCAGCTGCCGATACGGCTGAGACCGATCGTCCCGATCAACAGCACCAGCATCACGGTCATCACGGTCAGGCCGAAGTACAGCCGGCTCAACGCCGCAAACTTCTGGCTGTTGATCCACGACAGCGTGTAGTGCTGGTCCGCGAGCTCCGTGGTGAGGTTGTCCATACGCAGGTTGTTCCACAGCCGCTCGTACGTCACGCGGTCGCGCGCGACCACGTCGCCGTAGAAGAGCATCCGCATCGAAACCGACGGCTCGATCAGCGCCGGCAGGCTCGACGCCTCGATGTGCACGCTGCGCGGACGCAACGCCGAAATGGCCTGGGAGATGTAGTAGACCGTGACCACCGCGTAGGCAACAAACTCCAGAGCCACGAGAACGCCAAAGACGCCGGTCCTGGGAATCGCCGCGTCCCCACCCCGCACTACCAGCAGCACCGCCACGGCGTTGAGCAAGCCCATGATGACGAGCGCGAACCTTGCCTTCTTGTCGGCCAGCTCGATGAGGTCCTGGGATGCCTTGACCGCGTTGACGAGCGCCTTGTAGCGGTCTGCCGGGCCGAGCAGTCCGGTCTCAGCCTGCAGTTTCTCCAGCTTCTTCAACGCCTTGTCGCCCGGATCGGTGGGCTTCTCGACGGGCTTTTCGGGCTTGAACGGGATCGGTTCGCTCATGCCCGAAAGTTACGACGCGCTGTAAGATTGGTCCATGAAACCCAAAGAACTCACCCTCCGGGGCTTGGTCCTGGGCGTGCTGCTCACGACGGTCTTCACAGCCGCCAACGTCTACCTGGGCCTCAAGGTCGGACTCACGTTCGCGTCGTCGATCCCCGCCGCGGTAATCTCGATGGCGATCCTGGCCGCAGTGAAGGACTCGACGATCCTCGAGAACAACATCGTCCAGACGGTTGCGTCGGCGGCAGGTACTCTTTCGGCGATCATCTTCGTGCTGCCTGGCCTCGTGATCGTCGGCTACTGGACCGGGTTTCCCTTCTGGCAGTCGGCGCTGATCTGCGTAAGCGGCGGCGTGCTGGGCGTGCTGTTCACGATTCCGCTGCGGCGCGCGTTGGTGACAACGTCAGACCTGCCCTACCCCGAGGGCGTCGCCGCCGCCGAGGTGCTGAAGGTCGGCTCGGCCACGCGCGGTGAGACGAAGGACGCGTCCGGTGAGTCGCGCGAAGGGCTCACCGCGGTCGTCCTCGGCACGGTCGCGTCGGGCGGGTTCGCGATCGTCGCGGCGACGCGGATCGCCGCGGCGGAAGTGGCGGGCTTCTTCAAGCTCGGCGTCATGGCATCCAGCGGCTACAACATCGCGTGGTCGCTGGCGCTCTTGGGCGCCGGACACCTGGTGGGATTGTCGGTGGGCATGGCCATGCTCGTGGGCCTGATCACCTCGTGGGTGGTGGCCGTGCCGATCCTGACGTCCATGCAGCCAGCGGCGGACGGCGTGTCGCTGGCTGCGCACACGATGACCATCTGGCGGACGCAAGTGCGCTTCATCGGCGCCGGCGCCATCGGCGTGGCCGCGATCTACACATTGGCCAAGCTCGCCAAGCCCGTCGTGGGCGGACTGGTGGCCACGTTGGCCGCCTCGCGCGTGGAAGGCGTGCGCGACGACACCGACCGCGATCTCTCGCCGCAGTGGATCTACGCGCTGACGGCCGCGTGCCTGTTGGTGGCCGGCTGGCTGGCCTACACGTTCGCCAAGTCCACGGTGCTGGCGGAACACGCGGTGTTGCTGACCGCGATCTCGGTGCCGTTCGTGCTGATCGTCGGTTTCGTGATTGCAGGCATCTGCGGCTACATGGCGGGCCTCATCGGCGCCTCCAACAGCCCCATCTCGGGCGTGGGCATCCTGTCCATCGTGGTGTGCGCGTCCCTGCTGGTGCTGGCGATCGCGCCAACACCGGAGAATCGTGGCGCGCTGGTGGCGTTCGCGCTGTTCGTGACCGCGATCGTGTTTGCGTGCGCCACGATTTCGAACGACAACTTGCAGGATCTGAAGACCGGGCAGCTCGTGGGCGCGTCGCCGATGCGGCAGCAGATCGCGCTCATCGTGGGCGTTGGCGCCGGAGCAGCGGTGATTCCGCCGGTGCTCAACCTGCTGGCGAAGGCGTATGGATTCGCCGGCGCACCGAACGTCGGCGTGCTGGCGCCGAATCCCCTGCCGGCGCCGCAGGCCACACTGATCTCGGCACTGGCGCAGGGCGTGGTGGGCGGCAGTCTCGAGTGGAAGATGATCGGCATCGGCGCGATGGTGGGCGTGGGCCTGATCCTGATGGACACGATTCTTGGCGCGTTCAAGAAGCTGCGCATTCCGCCGTTGGCGGTGGGCATCGGCATCTATCTGCCGATGTCGGCGACGTTCGCCGTGGTTGTCGGCGCGGTGCTCTCGCACTGGTACGACGGACGCGCGCGGAAGACGGCCAACCCGGGCCGCTCCGAGCGGCTGGGCACGTTGGTGGCGTCAGGGTTGATCGTAGGCGAGAGCCTGTGGGGCGTGTTGAACGCCGGCCTCATCGTCGGCCTCTCGAACGACGCACCGCTTGGGATCGTCGCCGAGGGATTTGCCTTGGCGCCGTGGCTTGGGCTGATCGGCTTTGTGGGCATCATCGTGTGGCTGTACGGTTGGATGCTGCGGAAGTCCTCAGCCGCAGGGGCAACCATCTCATGAGGACAACCCTGCGCGCCGCTCTCGCGGTGGCCTTGATTTCACTACCGCTCAACGCGCAGGTCGCCCCGCGAACCGCCCCCAACGTCGTCCTCATCATCACCGACGACATGGGTTGGTCTGACCTTGGCATCTACGGCGCGACTGACGTCAGGACACCCAACATCGACGCGCTGGCGCGCGCCGGTGTCCGGCTCACCGACTTTTACGCCAACGGCGTCCTGTGCACGCCGACGCGCGCGGGCCTCATCTCGGGACGGTACCAGCAGCGGTACGGACTGGAGGTCGCGCTGTCGGGCGCCCGGTCTTCAGACGGCGACCGCGGCCTGCCGGCGACCGGCTATTCCTTTCCGCAACTGATGAAGAACGGCGGCTATGCCACAGCGCTCGTGGGCAAGTGGCACTTGGGCTACAAGCCAGAGTTCAGCCCCGGCGCACACGGGTTCGACTACTTCTTTGGCCTCAAGTCCGGCTACCATGATTACTGGACACATCGTGGCAGCGACACACAGCCCGACTTGTGGGAGAACGACCAGCGCGTGGAGGTGCCGGGATACACCACCGACCTCATCACCGACCGCGCCACGAAGTTCATCGAGCAAAACGCGACCCGGCCGTTCTTCATTGACGTCGCCTACAACGCTCCGCACTGGCCGTACCAGGTGCCCGACACGCCATCGGTGGCCATTGGGAATGCGCGTCACCTGATGCCGAACGATTCCGTGACGAGCACGCGTGCGGAGTACGTGGCCATGGTCGAGCGTATGGACCGCGGTGTCGGACAGATTCTCCGCACGCTGGACCGGCTCGGCATCGCCAACAACACCATCGTGATCTTCACGAACGACAACGGCGGCGAGTGGCTTTCGAGCAACGCGCCGTTGTTCGGCCGCAAATGGACGGTATGGGAGGGCGGCATTCGCGTTCCCCTGATCGTGCGCTGGCCGGGCCGTGTTCCTGCCGGCAAGGTGTCCGATCAGGTGGGGATCACGATGGACCTGACGGCGTCGGTCCTGGCAATCACCGGAGCACCGGTGCCCCCCGCGGCCCGGCTCGAAGGCATCAACCTCTTTCCGATTCTCGAGGGCCGCACGCCCGAGGTGGAACGTACGCTGTTCTGGCGCGCCGTCTCGGGCAACCGGCTGCAGAAAGCCGTGCGCAGCGGCGACTGGAA
>JBBTFS010000105.1:0-9838 GCA_038060705.1 Gemmatimonadota bacterium | reverse complement strand
CTTGGGCCAGAGTGGGTTGACGCGACCGAGGGGCCGGAGACGTGGAGCCCGTTCCTCAACGTCGCGCACCTCATTCATGGCGAGCGCACCGACTGGATCGCGCGGGCGAGAATCATCCTGGCCCAGGGCGCCGACCGGAAGTTCACGCCGTTCGACATGACGGCGCACATCCGGGACAGCGAGGGCAAGACGCTGACGGACTTGCTGGATGAGTTCGGCCGGCTGCGTGCGCAGAACCTTGTGACGCTGGCGGGGTTTGAGCTCACAGATGCACAGCTCGCGCTGGAAGGTGAACATCCGGAGTTCGGCCGCGTGACGATGCGCCAGTTGCTGGCCACCTGGGTCGCGCACGACCTGGGACACATCGCGCAGATCGCACGCGTGATGGCCAAGCAGTATCGCGAGGTCATCGGGCCGTGGCGCGCGTACCTCCCCATCATGGATCGCTGAACGACATGGCGAATCTCATCACCATCGCGCGGGTCCTGCTGGTCTTCATCGTGATCGCGGTGTGGAACCGCGACGACGTGCTGCAGAGCGGCTGGCTGGACCTGGCGATGGTGCCGCTGCTGGCGTGGGCGATCTACATGGACGCGCTGGACGGCTGGGTGGCGCGCAAGCGCCACGAGGAATCCAAGGTCGGGGCGCTGTTCGACATCGCGGGCGACCGCATCGTGGAACTGACGCTGTGGACGTTCTTTGCGGTGAAGCGCGACCCGTCCGGCCAGCACTTCGTGCCGATCTGGGTGGCCATCGTCATCATCACACGCACCGTGCTCACGGACGCGGTCCGCAGTATCGCGTTCGGACAGGGCAAGACGGCGTTTGGTGCCAGCAGCATGCAGACGAGCGCGTGGGCCAAACAGCTGGTGTCGTCGCGCTGGAGTCGCGGCGTCTACGGCGGACTCAAGGCGGTGACCTTTTGCGCGCTGGGCCTTTTGCTGGCCTGGCCGCGGGTGAGTCCGAATACCAACTTCGCCGGGTCCGCGCGCGTGGCCGTGGACATCCTGGTGTACCTCACCACCATCTTTGCCATCGTGCGAGCCATTCCCGTCCTGTGGGAAGGTCGCGGCTTCATATTCGTCACATCCAAACGGTGACCATGCAGAAACGACTTGGATTTCTCGTGCCGCTCGGCACCATGGTTGCGACCGCGCTCGCGTCAGTCGCAGCGCAGAGCAACTCCGCAGGACGCGCGTTCCCGGCGGACGCCGAGGTGCTCGCGATCATCAAGCAGCGCGTGGACGAAAAGCGCAGCGCCGGCATCGTCGTCGGTTTGTTGGAGTCTAACGGCACAACCCGCATCATCGCGTACGGCGATCCCGGCCCGGGCAAGCTCCCGCTCGACGGCAACTCGGTGTTCGAGATCGGGTCGATCACCAAGGTCTTCACGTCCACCGCACTCGCGCAGATGGTGCTCGACGGCAAGGTGAAATTGGACGACCCGGTGCAGCAGCTTCTGCCGGCCACCGTCAAACTCCCGGAACGCAGCGGCTTCAAGATCACGCTCGGCAATCTCTCGACCCAGACGTCGGGGCTGCCGCGTATGCCGAACAACTTCCGGCCGAAAGACGCGACCAACCCGTACGCCGACTACACCGAGCAGCAGATGTACGAGTTTCTCTCGGGCTACACGCTGACGCGTGACCCGGGCGCGCTGTTCGAATACTCCAACCTCGGCGTTGGACTGCTGGGCCATGCGTTGTCGCGCGCGGACGGCAAATCCTACGAGCAGTTCCAGCGGGACCGCATCTGGGTGCCGCTGGGCATGACGCGCACCGCCATCACGCTCACGCTGTGGATGCAGGAACACCTGGCGCTGGGGCACGACGCCAACGGCGGGATCGCGGCCAATTGGGACCTGCCCACATTTGCGGGCGCCGGCGCGATTCGTTCCACCGCCAGCGACATGCTCAAGTTCGTCGCCGCTGCCGCAAACACGGAAACCGGTCCGCTCGGCAAGGCGATGGCGTTCGCGCAGGAGCCCCGCGCCCCAATGGGCGGCCCGCTAACGCGCATCGGGCTCAACTGGATCACGCGCTACACGGCGACCGACACGATCGTGTGGCACAACGGCGGTACCGGTGGCTATCGCACGTTCGCGGGCGTGGAGCCGTCGCGGAAGATTGGTGTGGTCGTGCTGACGAACAGCGGCGGCGCCGGCGCAGACGACATTGGCATGCACCTGCTCGACTCCAGCATTCCGTTGGCCCCTGCACCGGCGCCCGTGAAGCAGCGCACTGCCATCACCGTCGCGCCCGCGATACTCGCGCGGTACGTCGGCACGTACCAGCTGGCGCCGGGCGCCATCGTCGAAGTCACGCTCTCCGGCGACACGCTGTCCGCACAGCTCACGGGCCAGGGGCGGCTGCGAATCTGGGCGGAATCCGAGGTCGACTTCTTCTATAAGGAAGTGGACGCGCAAATCACGTTCGTGTACGATGCGCGCGGCACCGTCACGAGCCTGGTGATCCACCAGAACGGACAGAATCTCACCGCGCCTAAAACCAAATGAGAATCCACATGGGCGCGCGAACACTCCGTCTCCCGGCACGCCTTGCGACCGCTGCGTCTCTGCTGGTGGTGACGATGTCCGCCGCCGCACAGGGCCCGACGGTGACCAAAGTGGGGCCGGTCTTTGTCAACGGAATGGCACAGGTGGTGCCGGCGTTCCAGGACACCGCGTCGTGGATCCGGCACAACCTGTGGGTCGAAACAGATTTCGATTCCGACCGCGACGGCAGGAAGGACCGCGTGCATGTGGACGTCACGCGTCCCGGACAGACCGCGAGTGAGGGCCTCAGGGTGTCGATCGTGTACGGCTCGAGCCCGTACTACGCCGGCACATCGCGCGAATTCAAGGGCTGGGACGTGAAGCAGGAACTCGACGCCGAGTCAGCGCCGCGTGCCGCTATGCAGGCGCCGGGCTATCGCGCCGAGCGGACGCGCATCTCCAACGCGCTGGTGAACCTCTGGCTGCCGAGCGGGTTCGCGGTGGTCCATTCCGAAGCGACAGGCACGGGCCGGTCGCAGGGCTGCCCAACCGTGGGCGACGAACCCGAGCGCACCGCGATGCGATTCGTGATTGATTGGCTCAACGGTCGCGCCAAGGGCTACACGACCGACACTGGCTCGGAGGAAGTGAGCGCGACGTGGTCCACCGGCAAGGTGGCCATGATGGGCACTTCATATGAGGGGACGCTGCCGCTGGCCGCCGCTACGACGGGAGTGAATGGGCTCGAGGTCGTGGTGCCGGTGTCACCCAACACGTCGTACTACCACTACTACCGCGCCAACGGACTGGTGCGGTCACCGGGCGGATACCTGGGCGAGGACGTGGACGTGCTGTACGACTTCATCGCCAGCGGCGACACCGCCGGCCGCGCCAACTGCGATCGCCTGTGGAAGAACGGCGCGTTCGTGGGCGCGAAAGGCCAGGATCGCGCCACCGGCGACTACAACGACTTCTGGGTCGCGCGCGACCTGCTGCCGCACGTGAAGAACATCAAGGCGGCGGTGCTGCTGGCGCACGGACTCAACGACTACAACGTGATGCCGCAGCACAGCGTGCGTATCTACGAGGAGCTGCAGGCGCGCGGCATTCCGTCCGCCATCTACCTGCACCAGGGCGGTCACGGCGGCAATCCGCCCGCCGACATGGTGAATCGCTGGTTCAGTCACTACCTGTACGGCGTCGACAACGGCGCGGAAAAGGACGCACGCGCGTGGATCGTTGCGAATCCGACGCCGCCGATCGCAGCGCCGGTGCCCGGCACTCCGTTCACGCCGCCTCCACCGCCGGTGCCCGCACCGTTCGCGACGTATCCCGTGCCGGGTTCAATGCCGGTGGTGCTGTCCCCTGCTGCCGGCGGCAATGGCATCGCATCCCTTACGCTCTCCGGGCCGCGGCCCGGCACGGACACTCTCGTGGACGACGTCGCGATGAGCGGCCACACCAACGCCAGCGCTGAACGGTCACCCAATCGTCTGCTCTACGCCACCGAGACGCTCGCGGACACGGTGCATATCTCCGGCACGGTGCGCGTCACGCTGCGCGTTGCGTCCAGCAAACCGACCGCCAACCTGAGCGTATGGCTCGTGACTCTCCCTTACGATTCCGCGCGGCTCGGTTCGCAAAGCACTCGCGGCGTGGTGACGCGCGGCTGGGCAGACATCCGCAACCACCGATCCCTCACCAAGGGCGGCGACTACAACTCCAAGCGCGCCGGCGAACCACTCACCCCCGGCAAGTTCTACGACGTCACATTCGACCTCGAGCCGGACGACCAGACGATTCCGGCCGGCAAGCGGCTGGCCGTGATGATCATGTCCAGCGATCGCGAGTTCACGCTGTGGCCGCAGGCCGGCACGCAGCTCACCGTGGACCTGTCGAAGTCGACGTTCGCGATCCCGATCGTGGGCGGCACGGGCGCGCTGTCCAAGGCCGGCGCTATTCGCTGACGCGTGACTACCGCCGAGCGAGGTGTGGTGGTCCGCGATGCGCGCCCGGCGGACGCGACGGCGGTGGCTGCCATCTACAACCACTTCATCACGAACACACTCGTCACGTTCGAAGAGGAGCGGTTGGCAGAGGAAGCGATGGCCCGGCGCATCACCGAGGTTCAGGACGCCGGGCTGCCGTGGTACGTGGCCGAGTCAGGCGGGAGCGTTGTTGGGTATGCCTACGGCACCAAGTGGCACAAACGCCACGGATACCGATTCTCGGCCGAAGTGACCGTGTACCTCGCGCCGGATCAAGGCGGCAAGGGCATCGGGACCGCGCTCTACACGCCGTTGCTCGACAAACTTCGCGACCTCGGCTTTCGCTCGGCCATCGGCGGCATCGCGCTGCCCAATGACGCGAGCGTGGCGCTGCACGAGAAGTTTGGATTCAAGAAGGTGGCGCACTACGAGCGCATCGGCGTGAAGTTCGGGCAGTGGCTCGACGTGGGTTACTGGCAGTGCCACCTTCAGGACGTGAGCCTATGACGATGCTCGCCAACGCGGCCGTTTTGTTCGTCGCACTCCTGCACGTTGTATTCCTGGTGCTGGAGATGTTCTTCTGGACCAAGCCGCTGGGACGCCGGGTGTTCGGACTGCCGCAGGACGTGGCGACGGTGTCCGCGCCACTCGCGGCGAATCAAGGCTTGTACAACGGCTTCCTTGCGGCCGGCCTGATATGGGGCGTGTGGCTGGGCACGGCCGGGTTCGCGGTGAAGGTCTTCTTCCTTATATGTGTGATCGTGGCCGGGGTGTTCGGCGCGGCGACGGCCAAGCGTTCGATCCTGTTTGTGCAGGCAATGCCGGCAGCAGTCGCCCTGCTGCTGGTCTGGTTCACGCGCTAGGCAAGTTACGCGACCGCGACGGCCGACTGCGCGGGGGGTGTCGGAGTGGGCGCAAAAACCAGACGCCGCTTGAACTCGCGGTTCAGGAACCACAACGCCATCGCGAGCTGTACCCACACTGCCAGCATCGCCAGGTACCAGACCCAGTGCAACTGGAAGCCGGGCAGGCGTGACAGCGTCACCGCTGGAATAGCCACCAGCACCAGACGAACCGCCGAACCGATCAACGACGGAATGGTGTTTCCCATCGCCTGGAACATGCTCGACGCCACAAAAACCAATCCCGACGCGACGTAGTTCCATGAGATGATCTTGAGGTACTGCTCGCCCACGGCAATCACCGCAGCGTCCTTTGAGAAGATCCCCACCAGTGCCGCGGGCGCGATGTGCGACGCCAACGCGAACACCACCATTACGCCCGTGGCCAGGTACGCCGCGTCCTTGAACGTCGCCTTCACACGATCCGGCAGGCGTGCGCCGAAGTTCTGCCCAGCCACGGGCGCCACGGAAAATCCGAGCGCGACCACCGGCATGAACCCAGCCTGAATCACCCGCATCCCGATGCCGAAGCCGGCCTGCGCGGCCGCACCGAACGGGCGCGCGATGGCGTACACAATACCGAGGTACAGCGCCATCATCAGGAACTCGAATCCGGCGGGCAGGCCCACGACGAGCATCCGTTTCCACTGTGCGAATTGCGGCTTCCAGTCGTGGAACTTGAAGTGCAGGTATGCGCTTTTGGGCATGAAGTACGCCGCGAGCCAGACACTCGCCACCACCACCGCGACGAGCGTCGAAATCGCGGCACCGGCGACACCGAGCGGACGTCCTGTTCCCCAACCGAAAATCAGCAACGGCGCCAGCACCATGTTGAGGACGACCGTCACCGTGCCCACAAGCATCGTGGGCTTGAAGTTGCCGGTGGCGCGCAACGCGGAGCCCATGCCCGCGATCGGGAACTGGATTGCCATGGCAGGGATGAACCACGCCAGGTACTCCATCGCGAGCCGCGTGGTTTCGTCGTCGGCGCTTTGGGCGCGTGTGTAGACGCCACTCAGGGCCAGGCCCGCACCGAGGAATAGCACGCCGATGACGACCGCGAGCGCCTGCGACTGGTTGAAGAGGTGCTGGGCCTCCGTCTTGTCGCGCCGGCCCACCGCGTGCGACACCACCGTCGTCGTGCCAACGCCGAGCATCTGGCTCAAGGCGAGGACGACGAAGTTCAGATTACCCGCAATGCCGACCGCCGCGACCGACTGTGTGCCGAGGCGCCCGACCCAGTAGAGGTCGACCAGGAAGTAGAGCGTCTGGAAGACCATGGTGACGAGCATGAAGCTCGTGGTCTTCAGCAGATGCTTGGTGATCGAGCCCGTCGTGAGATCCTGCATCCGGCAAATATCGCAGGGTGCAGGCGTGCTTGCTTACCGAGGACTACTCCTTGAGCAGTCCCAGCTTGAGTGCGAACTGCACGTACTCCGACCGGTGCGCCAGCCCGAGCTTCTCGGCGATACGCTGCTTGTACGTGTCCACCGTCTTGGGGCTGATGAACAGTTTCTCGCCAATCTCCGGCGCCGTGAAGCCCGACGCCACGAAGCGCAGCACGTCGCGCTCGCGTTCGGTGAGCTTCTCGAACTTGGTGCGTTCGTCCACGTGCTCGCCGCGCTTGCGAAAGCCGCCGGCCAGTACACGCGCCGCGCTCGCCTGGATGTACGTGTCCCCGTGCGCCACCGAGCGCACCGCGTCCACCAGCTCGCGGTCCGCCGCGCTCTTCTCCAGGAACCCGCTCGCGCCAGACTCCAGCATTGGAATCAGTGCTTCATCCGGCGAATGCATGGTGAGAATCAGGATCTTCGTCTGCGTATTTGCAGCGATGAGCTGTTTGGTCGCTTCGGCGCCATCCAGCACGGGCATGGACAGATCCATCACGAGAACATCCGGGTTCATGCGCTGGACCATGGCCACGGCGTCCTTCCCGTTGCCGGCCTCGCCCACCACATGGATGTCCTTGGCATTGCCGAGCACGGCCTTGAGGCCGGCCCGCACCACCGTGTGATCGTCCGCGAGTACCACCTTTATGATGTCGGTCGCCATAGTCCTTGATTCAGTGCTGTGTGAGGGATGCGAGCGGTAATACGCGTGCCCTTTCCGGGTGCGCCGGAGAGCTGCAATTCACCTCCCGCGAGTGCGAGAACCGCACGAGCCGAGAATAGTCCCAGGCCCGCATGTAACGGATCGTTGGTCGTGATGTCGACGCCGCGACCATCGTCCTCGATCTCCAGTTTCACGCCGGCTGCGTCCGCGGCCAGCAACAGCCGCGCATGCATCGCCTGCGAGTGTTGCGTCACGTTCCGCAGCGATTCCTCCGCCACGCGATACAGCGCGCCGGCCGCCGCGGGGGACAGCGGCACGTCGAACGTATCGGCTTCGACTTCGATCGTGACGTTGGCCCGCCGCGCCATGACCCGACCCAACGCGCGCAGCGCATTCGCAAGGCCAAACTCGCTGATCGTTCCGGGGTACAGCGCCTCTGCCACGCCACGCATCTGGTCCGTGAGATCCTCGACCAGCTGGCGCGCGGACTCGAGTTTGCGGTCCGTTTCCGCATCGATCTTGCCGCTCCGGATCGCCGCGATCTGGAGCGCGATCGCGGACACCATCTGTGCGAGGGAGTCGCGCAATTCGCGTGCGACCGATTCGCGCTCGATATCCCGCGCCCGCACAGACCGGCCCGCGAGGTATTGGATTCGCGCCCGGTCAGCCTCCACCCGGTCCAACAGCCGGTTCATCGTGACCGACAGTTGCATCACCGCGCGGTCAGCCACGGGCGACAGCGTGACCCGTGCGCCAAAATCGCCGGCGGACACGCGCTTGGCCGTGGCTTCCAGCAGGGCGAGCGGACGCAACGCCAACCACACGAGTACGGCGGTGGCCCCGAAGGACAACACCAGCACGTTCGCCGGCCGCGTCAGTGCCATCTCGCCAGGCAACAGGTAATTCTCCGCAACGGCGGCGATGACGATGAGCAGGTTGGCTCCCAACAGCTTGCCCAACAGCGGAACCCGCAACAATGGCGTCACCCAACGCGCCAGAAGCCCCGACGTGACTGTCGGGAATTGGTGGGCCGATCCGGGTGCTTCGCGCACTGTCAGGGTTGTGTCCACAAGGGTTCCGCTGTCAGGCAAACAGCGTACGATCGAGAACCTACGCCGAGCCAAATCAATGAGCCGTCAGGTGATAGCCGTTTGTAAGGGACGTCCCGCTTACACTATGTAGGGGATTGCCTCACATTAATCTCGCTGACCGCAACCAATGAGCGAATCCCGCCGCCCTACGGAGTCTCTCCTCTCCGACATCGTCGCGATCTCGGCGGACGCCGTCATTTGCCTGGACGCTGACCAGAAGATCACCCTCTTCAATGAAGGGGCCGTGCACATCTTTGGCTGGACTGCCAAGGAAATGCTGGGCAAGACGCTCGACGTGCTGCTACCGGAGCGCGCACGCGACGTCCACTCCGCTCATATCGAAGCGTTCCGGAAGGCGGACGACCATGCGCGACGCATGGGCCAGCGACGCGAGATTTCGGGCGTACGCAAGAGCGGCGAGGAGTTTCCGGCCGAGGCTGCGATTGCCAAGGTGCACAAGGGCAACTCGGTTGTGTACTCGGTAGTCCTGCGCGACATCACCGAGCAGGTCGCACTGCAAAAGCGCCTGCAACGCGCGGTGATTGCCCGAGACGAGACCGTGGGCATGGTAGCACACGACCTGCGCAATCCGCTGAGCGCCATCAAGATGCTCTCGGCTTCGGCGCTGGCGTCGAGCGAAACGCTGCCCCGGCAGGCCAGCGAGAATCTGCAACTCATTCGTTCCGCCGCCGAACAGATGGACGGGTTGATTCAGGACTTGCTGGACGTCACCAGCGCCGAGGCCGGCGAGCTGCGCGTGGACATGCAGCCCATCACCCTGTCGGATCTGTTGGACCGCGCGCTGACAACCCTGCGACCGCTCGTCTCGAGTGCAGGCGTGGCGTTGGAGGTGAGCAAGGGTCCGGCGCTCACCGTGATGGCGGACGCTCCGCGCATCGGGCAGGTGCTGTCGAATCTCCTGGGCAACGCGATCAAGTTCACGCCGCCAAACGGCCGTGTGTCGGTGTCGGTGGCACTCACCGACGGCGTCGCGTGCGTCTCGGTAGCTGACACCGGCAGCGGGATCGGACGCGAAGTGCAGCCGCACGTGTTCGACCGGTTCTGGCAGATGCCCAACGCCAGCATTCGCGCGCGCGGAGCAGGGCTGGGGTTGCCCATTGCGCGCGGAATCGTGCACGCGCACGGAGGGAAGATCTGGGTCGAATCGGAAGTCGGAAAAGGCAGCACCTTCTCGTTCACTCTCAGGCTCAGCGACTCAACTGCAGATTAGCTCTTGGTGTTCTGCCGCTCAGCTCGCGTCCGCACCCCCCGAAACATTCCGCGCTATACTATTAAGTGCATCGGCTGAAA
>JBBTFS010000104.1:0-13139 GCA_038060705.1 Gemmatimonadota bacterium | reverse complement strand
GGAAAAGAAGGTCCGCCTCGACGGCAGCGCCCCCGTGACCATCGCCAACGGTGGCGCGGCCAATGGCGTCGCCTGGACGGAGACTGACGAGATCATTGTTGGCGCCACCGGCTCTCGCCATGGTCTGTCGCGCGTGAGCGCCGCGGGTGGCGAGCTGGCGGAGTTCACCACTCCGGACTCCTCCAAGGGCACCCACGAGCATGTCTGGCCGGTGGTCGCACCAGACAACAATACCGTGGTCTTCGCCGCTTGGTCCGGCTCGCTCATCACCAGTGAGCTGGCCACCGCTGCCTTGAGCGACGGCACCGTTGTGCCTCTCGGCATCAAGGGCATTCGCCCGCTTGCCATACTCGACGGCGTGGTCATCTACCTCCAGGCCGACGGCGCCGTCATGGCGGTCCCGTTCGACGCCAAACGCAAGCGCGTCGGCAAAGCGATCCCCGTGCATGACCCGGTTCCGGTCGTGCCTGGTAACAACGGCAACTCCGGCATCTTCATTTCGCGCAACGGCGCCATGGTCAGCGCGCGCGGCGGCGGCGCCAACAGGCTGGTGTGGAGCGACCGGCGTGGTGCGCTGCAACCTCTCCCCGCCGAAGCACGCGGCTACTTCTCGCCCCGCATATCACCGGATGCCCGTCACATCGCCGTCGGGGTCTCAGAGGGCCAGCGAAACGACGTTTGGATCTACGATGTCGCGACAACGACCCTCTCGCGCCTCACGACAATGGAAACGGTCTCGTCGCTCGAATGGACGCCTGACAGCAAGTGGATCGTCTTCACGGCGTCGGGACAGCAATCCAGGAACGCGGTGTGGATGCAGCTGGCCGCCGGTGGGGCCGCGCCCATGAAGCTGGTTGAGAATACCGAACTCACTCCATCGGTAACGCGCTCACCCGACGGGAAGTGGCTCATTCAACAGTCGCTGCACGAAAGCTCATGGGACCTCACGAGGATCCCGCTCGATTCACCAACGGTCCGCGTGCCCTTCCTGGCGACACCGCTTCTCACGGAGGCTGCGCCGACTTTCTCACCAAACGGCCGTTGGGTGGCGATGGTCGATGAACAATCGGATCGCTTCGAAGTTTACGTTCGGTCGTTCCCCGATCCGTCCGTACGGGTGCAGGTCTCAGTCGGTGGAGGGACGTATCCCCAGTGGGCGGCCGACGGAAACTCTCTCTACTACACGAATGGCACGCTGCTCCTGCGGGCCAAGGTGACCACCACACCCGCTTTCCGAGTGACGTCGCGCGACACTGTTCGCGATCCCTTCGTCGTCCCGAGCGTCAGCGGGTTCGATCGGTCATACGACGTGGCTCGTGACGGCCAACGCGTCCTGATGCTCAGTTCCAACCGCGACGACTTTCAGCTGGTGGTTGCGCCCAACTGGCGCACCGAGCTGCGCCGGCGACTCGTGGCCGCCGGCCACAGCGTCCCAAAGTAGGCGTGCGCAGGGTGCGTTCAGCCTGTTGCTTCGGTAGAATCAGCTATCCGCTTCGCACTCCCGGAAATGCCATGATTCACTCCGCCCTGCTCACGTTCGTCTGCGCCTCGATCCTCGGCGCCCAACAACCTGCCCCCAACAGCGCGCCGCTCTCGCGCGACCAGATCGCCGCCCTCGCCAAGGCCCACTGGGCCATCACGGTCGCGCGCGACTCCAGCAACGTCCAGCTCGCCAAGCCAGCCAACAAGAAGGATGACGTGCAGGTCCAGCTCAAGGACAAGTTCGCCACGCAGTTCGCCGACATCCTGCATCACCACGGCCTGACCGACGCCGACTATCGCAGCCGCACGTTCTTGATCAGTGTCGACACCGGCTCGCGCCGCGTCTACGACAGCGTCATGGTCACCTTGTCAGGCGCTCCGCTTCCGGGAACGGCCACCGGCGCCCAAGCCAAGCTCCCGGTGCCTGCCGGGCCGGCGGGCATACACATCGGCCACGTGGTCAACACCTTCACGGAAGCGCCCGTGTTGATGGGCCTGCTCCCGGCGGCAATCGCTGAGGCGCGCCTCGCCGCGCAGCACGCCAACCTGGCGGCGCGTCAGCCGACGAACCTCGACTATATGAAGACGCACGCGGGCCACGTGATCAATGCGCTGGACCCCAAGCTCATCACCGCCGGGCCGGGCCTTCAGTACGGCGTGAAGCGCGCCGCTGAAGGTGTGGCCGCGCATATCGAACTCGCGGCCAAGGCCGAAGGCGCCACGCCCGGCATCACGGTACACGCCACCCACATCGCCATGTGCGCGCGCAACACCATCACGCGCGTGGATCAGATCATCGCGTTGGCGCAGAGGCTCATGACGTCGTCAACAGCTGCCGAGGCCGCGACGCTGGTGACGCAGATGATATCACTGGCCGATCAACTCATTGCCGGCGCCGACGCCAACAGCGACGGGCGTATCACGTGGGAAGCTGGCGAGGGCGGGCTTCAGGTCGCGGACGAGCACGCCAAGCTCATGCTCGGCGTCCGCTAACGAACCCCTGACTCCGCAGCTCCCGGACGAGCGCGTTGTACGCGCTCGTTCCGTCAAAGGGGTCATAGGCGATGAGCGGCGCGCGGCCCGCGCCCAGCCTTCGTGGATCCGACATCGAGTAGTCCATCAGTCGGGAGGCATAGGCCTCGGCGCCTGCCCGATCGCGCAGCGATGTGAAGAGCGCGTTGACCGGCGGATACGAACGGCCGTCCTCCAGCGACACCGCCACGACCGCGACGGCCGCATTCGTCGGGAAGTTGCATCTGAAGGCCAGAGGCGAGTACGCGCCGGCCGACGGACGCAAGGTCTCGAGTTCTGCCAGCAACTCCGGAAGGTGCGCGGCGAGCACTTCTCGAACGGCCGAATGGTCCGCCTTGCGGGGCCGGAGTACCGGCGGCATGGCGCCGACGAATGCCCAAGGGTCCGCGGCAAGCCCCAACATCAGCGCTTCCGCGACTGTCGCGCGGTCCGACGACACCTGGCCACCGAGACGCGCGTACTCGTGCGCCAGCGCCGCCACCGCGTGCGAGAGCCACGGATAGTCCACGACGTTGTCGTCGCGCATTCGGCCCACATCGCGCTCGTACATGAAGCGCAGGCCCCAGCGCAGGTGGGCGCTCATCATGCCAGCACACGGCGTGGCGACACGGAGTTGGTGCCGCGCATCGAGCGTCTCCACCTTGGCCAGCAGCCGGCCGTAGCACTCCTCGTCGGGGTGGTAGTATGAAATCGCCAGGAAGAGCAGCGACTCGGCGTCGTCGATGAACGTGTGGCCGCTGCCATCGGGACCCTGGAGTGCGCCGAGCAGCGCAGTCACGCGGTCCAGGTTCGCGTTGGCGTCGCCCTCGTCCCAGGCACGCACGGCCAACAGCGACAGCGCGGTGATGAAGTACTGGTCCAGCAGGACAGCGACGGCTGACCGGTCGTCGGACTTTCGGCTTGGCAGTCGCGTGCAGTAGTCGAGCAGAAGCACGGGAACGCTGTCGTCGGTGAAGCGGTGCTTCCCGAAATCCCACGCCTGCACGAGGTGCAGGCCCTCCTTTCGGGAGCGCGAGTCAAGGCTGGCGACGACGCGCTCGAGATCGACCGTCTCGAAGGAATTTCGTCGCATCGCGGTACGCAACGCACCCAAAGGATCCTTGGTCGCAACGAGCACGTCCACGATCTCGCAGCGAGTTGTACCCGTCAGCGCCGTGGCGACGGCCTGACACGAGTCGGCCCACGTGATGGGGGGACGCTTCACCTGGCGACCCCGGGAATCGGGAACCGGGAACCGGGAAAAGAAAACAGCGGGAGCTGGGAACAGGTGCACGGCGGGAAAAGGGAACGGGGAAAGAAAATGGGAACTCCCGCTCCCTTTCCCCTTCCCCGTTCGAAGTTCCCGCCGTTTTGGTTGTCCCTGTTCCCAGTTCCCGGTTCCCGCAGTTGATCAGTCCGTTAACAGGACACACAGCGGTGAGAATTCTTTGCCCCAAGCTTTTCGAGCAATGCAATCGTCTCCGGGAACGGCCGCAACCGCTGCACCGGCCCGTTGGCCAGATCCACCACGGTCTGGCCGCGGCGTGACACGACTTTCACGTCGGCGCCCTTGGACACGAGATACAGGATCATCTCGTTGTCGCCGCGCGAGGCCGCGTGGTGCAGCGGCGTCATGCCGTTGTTGTCACGGGCGTTGACGTCCGCGCCCAATTCCTCGATGAGATACGTCATCGCCGGCATCCAGCCTTCTGGCTTGTGCCGGTGCGAGTTGCCCGCAAAGCCGTTGCCATAGCCGACGCCCGCCGCCGCGTGAATGGGGTAAACGCCGATTCCCGGCGGCACGGCCTTGGACGCCGAATCAATCGCCGGATCGAGCGGCGGGCCGGGCATGACGATTCCGGCAAACGCACCCGCGGCCGCACCGGCGGCACCCCCGCCACCTGCCGCACCCGCTCCACCGCGCCCACCAGCCCCTCCCGCGCCGCCGCGGCCGCCCTGCGCCACGTTGGCCGGATTGCGCTGCGATGGAAGCGTGTAGTCCGCGCCGTACTTCACCAGCAGTTTCATGGCGTCCACGTCCACCGAGTACGCCGCGCGCCAGAACGCCGTGGTGCCCTCCAGGTTCTCGAGGCCGCAGTTGCCGCTGCCGCAGTTGTTGTACGCGAAGTACCAGAGATGTGTCGAGATGCGCGTGTTGGGGTTGGCGCCGGCCTTGAGCAGCGCCTCCATCAGTTCCATGTACGTGGTCGTCTGGAACTCGGCAGCCTGCGGCTGCGGATACCGCGTGCGCATGCGCCACTCGGTGTTGATCGTCGCATACAGCGGCGTGGCGCCGTGGACGCTGGCCATGTTGGGATTGGCCGCATACTTGAGCAGCATCATGGCGATGTCGTACTGGCCATTGATCGTCGCCATCAGCAGCGGCGTCGTCTTGTCCATTGGCGTCATGGTGTTGATCGGTGCTCCGCCGTCGAGCAGCGCCTTCACGGCCTCCTTGCTCCCCTGCCGCACCGCATGGTGCAGCGCGGTGAGGCCACCGATACCGCCCACGGAATTGCCGAAACCCGGCACCCCGCCGTTGATCGTGTCCACCACTTCCTGTGCCGGTCCCTTGGCGGAAGCCGCCAGCAGCATGGTCGCCCGGCCGGAGTCGATGGCCGCCTGGATCTGCGTCGGCGTAAACGGTCCCTTGGGCTGCGGCGCAGGCGCAGGACGCGCGGGAGCGGCCGGGTCCGGCGGCGGAATGATCATGCCAGGCGCAGGCGTTGGTGCAGCCGCGGCGGTGTCATTCGTGTGCTTCTCCGGCTCGAACGAGACGAGCACGGCGTTGCGCTTGCGCGCAGCCGCTTGCTCCGCCGCGGTCATTTCCTGGATGCTCATCGCGCTGGTTTGCGCCGTGGGGCTCGCGCCGCCACGAAGCAGCACGCGCACCGCCGCCGCGCGATCCGCGGACGCCGCGAACATCAACGGCGTCTGCGCCCACTCCTTCTCCTTCGCATTGACGTCGGCCTTGGCACCGACGATCGCCGCCACCGACACGGAATCACCGGCCGCCGCGGCAAAGTGCAGCGCCGAGGCGCCGGACGTCGTCAGTGCAGTCGCGTCGCTGCCGGCCGTGATGAGCGCCGACACCACGGAGCCATTGCCGGTCTTGGCGGCGACGTGCAACGGTGTGTACTCCCCGATGTGCGTTGCCGCTTTCACACTGGCCCTGGCCGAGAGCAGCACGCCCACCATGGCCGCGTCGCCGCGTTCGGCGGCCCAGTGCAGGGCCGTCATGCCGTCGCCCTGCGGCTGATTGACGTTGGCGCCCTTCGCGATGAGCGAGCGCACCGCGGCCAGATCGCCGTTCATCGCCGCATCCGCGACCACCGGTGCCTTGGGCAGCTGAAGGGTGGTCCGGCTACGCGTGTCCTGTGACTCGGCACCCGAGCCAACGCACAGGGCCGCGACAACGAGAAGGGATCGCTTCATGGACAGTCTCTCAGGGTCACGAATTCGTTGCGGACAGCGCGAACGCATCGGTCGCATCACCAAACGTCCTGACGTTGACGCCCAGCTTGTGCATCAGCGTCAGCATGACGTTCGCCATCGGCGTGCCGTCCGGCGCCTTGAGGTGCACGTTGCCTTCCAGGCGACCGTTGCCATGGCCCAGCAGAATCAGCGGGCAACGGCGGTGGTTGTGGATGTTGCCGTCCGCCATCGGCGAGCCGTACATGATGACCGTCTTGTCCAACAGGTTCGAGTCGCCTTCCTGGCTCTCCTTCAGCTTCTCCAGGAAGTACGGCAGCATGCTGACGTGGTACCGGTTGATCGTGTTGAAGTCCAGGATCGCCTGCTCGCGGCCGCCATGGTGCGAGGCCGGATGGAATCCCTTGTTCGTACCGCTCTCCGGGTAGGCGCGGCTCGACGCATCGCGGCCCGTCTTGAACGAGAACACGCGCGTCATGTCGCTCTGGAACGCCAGCACCTGGAAGTCGAACATCAGCTTCATGTGCTCGGCGAACGAATCCGGCACGCCAATGGGCGCTTCGGGCAGCTCGCGCGCCTCGCCGCCGGAGTTGCGCTTCTCCACCGCCTGAATGCGGCGCTCCAGTTCCCGGATGTCCTCGAGGTATTTGTCGAGCCGAATACGATCACCGGGACTCAATTCCTTCTGCAGCGTCTTGGTCTCGCCGACGATCCAGTCGAGGATGCTCTGGTTCGCCTTGCGCCGCGACATGCGATCCTTGTTGTCGTTGCCGGCGCCGAAGAGCAGGTCGAACGCGATGCGCGGATTGCGGATCATCGGCAGCGGCTCGCTGGGGCCGGCCCAGCTGATCGTGTCCGTGTAAGCGCAGGCGTAGTTGTAGTAGCAGCCGCCGGCCTGGTCGAGATTCTCGATACACAGCTGCATCGACGGGATTGCCGTGTCCTCCGCCAGCGCATCGGCGATCATCTGGTCCATCGAGGTACCGACGTAAAGGTCCGAACCCTGCGTCTGCTTCGGATGCGCCTGCGTCAGGAAGACCGCACTGGACCGAAAGTGGTCGCCGCCGATTTCCGGCGCTTCAAACGCCTCGGCCATGCGCGTGTCCGTGTTGGACACGATGGTGAGGTATTTCCGCCACGGTTCCAGCGACGGCAGCGCGCCTTCGGGAATCAGCTCGAAGTTGCGACCCGTCACCGCCGGCGACCACAGGTTCTTGGTCGCACCCCAGGCGTTTGAGCCTGCCGCGCCGTGCACCGATTCAATGGCGACAAAACGCGTCTTCTGCGTCGCCGCGCTCGACCCGCCGCGCAGGCTCGCGAGCGACGGCACCATCGCGTCGAGATACGGGAGTGCGACGGTCGCGCCCAGTCCACGGAGGAACGTACGGCGGGGCATCGCACTGCGAGTGAGGATGTTCATGTCAATCCAGGGGTGCGGGGTGTGGGGCTCTGGATGCCGGGCTGTTCTAGTGCTGACCGGCGTCTGCGACAGGTTCGGCTCTCATCGTGCGGAATGCAGGGCTCTTCACGACGCCCATGATGAACGACGACATCCTGTAGCCACCCTTTGCGGCGTCCGCCACGATCGTGCGGATGGTCGGCTGGTCGTAGTCCTCGACGCGCCGGCCCACGGCGTACGCCATCAGGTTCTCGGTGTAGGCGCGCAATAGCGGGATCGGACGCGCCATCAGCGACTTGAGCAGGTCCGACGGGCTTTCCACCGGCATGCCGTCGTACATCGTGCCGCGGGTGTCGAGCGGCGCGCCGTTTTCGCGGGAGCGCCATTTGCCGGTGACGTCGAAGTTGTCGAGCGCCAAGCCGATCGGGTCCATGTACTGGTGGCACGACTTGCACGTGGGATTGGCTCGATGGATTTCCATGCGCTCACGCGTGGTGAGCATCCGGCCACCCTTGCTCTCCGCCGTTTCCTCGAGCGTCGGCACGTTGGGCGGCGGCGGTGGGGGCGGCATGCCGATCAGCACTTCCATCACCCATTTGCCGCGCAGCACCGGCGACGTCCGGTTCGCCAGCGACGTCTGTACCAGCATGCTGCCCTGACCCAACAGCCCGCGCCGCGTGGCGTCCGGGTATGTCACTTTGCGGAACTCGGGACCCGACACGTTGGGAATGCCATAATGCCGCGCCAGCCGTTCGTTCACGTACGTGTAGTCCGCCGTGAACAGATCCAGCACGTTGCGGTTGTTCCGCACAACGTCCTGGAAGAAGAGCTCGGTCTCCTTGTACATCGCGTCGGCCAGCTGCTGGTCGTAGTCCGGGAACCAGAACGCGTCCGGCCGCACCTTTTCGATGTCCTGCAGCCGCAGCCACTGCGCCGCGAAGCGCGACGAGAGCGCTTCGGCGCGCTTATCCGCCAGCATCCGCTTCACCTGCGCCTCGAGCACGCCGGGCTGCGACAACCGGTTCTGCATCCCCAAGCCCAGCAACTGCTCATCCGGAATCGTGCCCCAGAGGAAGAACGAGAGGCGCGTGGCCAGATCGGTGTCGCTGATCTTGTAGTCGGTGCCCGCGGCGATGTTGCGCGGCGCTTCCTCGAACCGGAACACGAAGTGCGGGCTGGCCAGCATCGCCTGAATCGCAACGCGGACGCCTTCCTCGAAACCGCCTGCCGCCTCACCCTGCTTGTAGAAGCCGATCAGCCCGGCCTTGTCATGGCCGGTCAGCGGACGACGATACGCCCGCGTGGCCAGCCGCGTGATGATCTGTTCGGCGCACGGCAACGCAGCCGCCTGATTCGCCGGCCGGCAGGCGAAGACGATCGTGCGGCTTGGCGTATCAGAGATGCCGGTGACCTTCTGCGGGCCGACGACCGCCAGTTCCATGATGTGCGCCGGCGCCGTGGTGCCGGCGCTGGCTGTGCCATTGCTGGCCAGCGACCAGTCCAGCGGCTTTACCAGATCTTCGTACGGTCCCTCGCCACGCCGGATGAATGCCACCGACACGCGCTGCTGGCCCGCCTTGATGAAGATCGGTTCGGTGCGCACAAAGTCCGAGCCCTGTGGCGCGTCAGCGGACGCGATCGACCGGTCCATGCCCCTCTCGTACTTCAGCAGGGCCACGCGCTGGCCAGCCACGGAGATATCGATGTCATCGAGCCGAACGCCGACGCCGCCGCGCACATCGATGCGGAATTGGTATTCCCCGTCGGCCGGGAACGGATGCGAGGCCACGATGCCGCCGCGCGTGCCGTACGGCGATCCCGTCACGTGATCCCAGGGATGCTGTGAAGCGAACGGCGACGCGGTGTACAGGGCGGTGAGCGACGCCGCAGACCGGTCGCCGATGGCAATGCGACTCACCGCCGACGCGGCGTTGAGGTACGCCTCGAGCAGCGTGGGTGACAACGACTGCACGTCCGCGATGTTGTCGAAGTTGGCGCTCTTGGTATCGAGCGGCAGATAATCGCCTGCGTTGATCTGGACGCCGAGCAGGTCTCTCACCGCGCGCTCGTACTCGGGGCGGTTCATTCGCTGGAACACGCGCGTTCCGGGGTTGGGGCGCGCGGACTTGTCGATCACCCGCTCCAGCGTCTCGACCAAGGCCAACAACGTGTCACCGGTCGGCCGGCGCGAGCCGGGCGGCGGCATCATGTCAGCTCGCAACTTGCGGATCACCTTCTCGGAGACATCTGGGCGATCGGCCGCCGAGTCCACATCGTAGCCCGCAAGCGACAGGTTGCCACGCGTCTGGCGCGGATTGTGGCACTGGCCACAATAACGTTGGACGGCGGCGTTCAGCGCCGACGTCGAGATGCCGCGCGCGCCAATGCCCGAGTGGGGCGCAGGCGTCCCGGCCGGCACCACCGCCACGGCAGAAAGCCCGGTAACCACGGGGAGTGCGGCAGCCGACGCTGAAGGAACAGACTCAGTCGTGGCAAGACCCACGGCGAAAGCCGCGGCCACGACACCCGCAATCACAGCTCCCTGAGTTCCTTGCATTCCTCAGTCTCCAGACGGGCTGCCGACCACTCTAATGTATATGCCATACGGACTTGCGCCATCAAGCGTTGCGCGCCGGAGGCCCGGACTGGCACCGGGGAGCCTCACCCGCGAGCTTGACTCCTGATGCCGATCTATGAGTACACCTGCCGGAAATGCGGCGCTGCCTTTGAACTTCTGGTCCGGAAGGGAAAGACGCTGGCATGCTCCGCTTGCGGCTCCGAGGATCTGGAGCGTCACTTTTCCCTGCCGGCGGTGAAGTCGGAATCCACGCACGCCCTGGCGATGCGCGCGGCCAGGAAGCGCGACCAGACCCAGGCCGTGGACCGGGTGGAGGCCCAGCGGGCCTACGAGCGGAATCACGACGACTGACATGCCTGGACTGACCGGGATGTCTCGGCTCGCGCTTGCTGTATGCGGCGCCGGCCTGCTTGCGTCCGGACCACCGCCTTCACCCGAGCTGTCGGCCGCGCAGCGCGATTCCCTGGATCGCGGCGACCTCGTGATCCTCTCCGAGCAACGGCCGACCTCGCCGTGGCCCGCGGTGACCGTGTACGTCTTTTCGGACGCAACGCCGGACGAGGCCGCGGCGGTCTTCACGGACTACGAGGACCACGTCAACTACGTCCCGGCCGCGACCAAATCGCGCATCTCGCGCGTTATCGACCGCTCGACCATGGAGGTGGACTACACCATCGCGGTCCCGCTGCTGCCGGACGAGAACTACACCGTGCGCGACCGCATTTCGCGAGCAGGCGCGGACGCCTGGCGCGTGGACTGGATGCTGGTGCGGGCCTCGTCCACCAGGGCCACGGTGGGCCACGCGATCTTCTCGCCCTACGTCAACCGCCGCACCAAACGGACAGGCACGCTGCTGGAGTATCACAACTTCGTGACGCCAGGCTCACGGCTCGCTGGGCTGCCGTTCATCCGCAGCCGCTCGATCCAGCAGATCGGCGAAACGGCCCGCGCATTGGCCCGCCAGGCGGAGGTGGAACGCGGGCGTGAGCCGGAAATGCGGCGCCGCCTGATGGCGCTCAAGAACGCCGTCGCGCCTTGAGGAAATCCTAGTCGGCCTTGGCCGTCCTGGATTCCTTGACGAACTCCGTCCCGAAGACCCGGTCCCAGAAGCGCGTCGTCACCCCGTAATTGGATTCCGGCAGCGCGTGATGGATTCGGTGTTGGGACTGCATGTGCCGCAGCCATGCGATCGGCATCTTGTAGTGGTGCATGCTGTGATGCATGAAGCTGTAGGCGAGAAATCCTGCGAAGAAGCCACCCAGCACCGACGAAAAGCCGGCGAGGTGCAGCCAGCCGGCGAACACCCAGTGGATGGGCAGGAACAGGAGCGGCGTCACAATGAACGGCATCGCGATGTACGCAGTGGGATCGTCGTGGTGCCGCTGGTGGCCCTCCACCGTGAGCGACAGGCCCATGTGATACATCCAGCGATGGAACACGTATTCCGTGAACGTCCACGCGAACACACCGGTCGCGAACAGCCCCAGCATTGAGGCGCCGCTCACACCCAGGCGCATGCCGTCATACGCGAGGAAGTACGTGCTCAACGCAGAGTCGGTCACGTAGGTCGCCCAGTAGTTGACCTTCGACTCCGAGAGCCGAACGATCCAGGGATACCGAGGTGATTCAGGCTGCATGGCGGCGTGAGGCGGGTGGCGTGGGCAAGCGCTTTTCCGAATCTAGTCAGAGACTCTCCATTCTCCATTGCGTCCCCGGGGCGCCGAAGTTCCCCGACTGTAGTCGAAACCCCTGCAGCGACTCGGATCGTCAGGACGACTGCTTCCCTGATCCCCCACCACCCGGCGTCTCCACGCGCAGCCGGTTGCCCGGCTCGAGCGATACTCGGCATTTCGGCGGCAGCTCGCGGCCGTCCACCGAGTTGCGCCCACGGGCGCCGTCCTCGCCGCCCGCGGCGCCGCGCGGTGCGATGCGACGCCGCTCGGTCACCAGCGTAACGGTCGCCGGCTCGATGGGCCGGTACACGCGCACCACACCGTCGCCGCCGCGATGCCGCCCCGCGCCGCCGGATCCGCGACGCAGGGAATACTCGTCGACGCGCAGCGGATACGATGACTCCAGCGCTTCCACCGGCGTGTTGAGGGTGTTGGACATGCCGACGTGCACGGCGCTCGGTCCGTCCGCGTTGGGGGAGGCGCCCTGTCCTCCTCCGAGCGTTTCATAGAACGTCCAGCCGCGGCCACCGAATGTCACGTTGTTCATCGTGCCCTGCCCTTGCGCGGGCACGTCCACACCCGCGTTGGCCAACGCCGCGAAGATCGTGTCCGCGATGCGCTGCGACATCTCGACGTTGCCGGCAGCGACCGCCGCGGGCCATTTGGCGTTGAGCGCCGAGTTGGCGGGAATGACCAGGTCCAGCGCGCGGGCGATGCCGTCGTTGGTCGGCACGTCTTGGTGCATCAGGCTGCGCAGCACGAACACCGCGGCCGCGCGCGTGACGCTCGCGGGGCAGTTCACGTTGCCATTCACGATCGGCGACGATCCGGTGAAGTCCAGCTTGAGCACGCCCTTCGCGATGCTGAGGGCGACAGCCACGGGGACTTCGGCGTCTGACACGCCGTCGCCTTCCAGCGCGTCGCGCGCCGACCCCTTGATGTCCCCAAGTTCAGCGACACGGGCGCGGGCCAGGCGCTCGGTGTACGCGAGCACCGCGTCCACGGCGGCCGCGACACGCTTGACGCCCTCACGCTCCATGAGCGCCAGCCAGCCGGCGGAGCCTGCCGCGCACGCCGCCAGCTGCGCGCGCAGATCGCCACGACGCTCCGCGGGCGTGCGGACATTCGCCAACACCAGGCGCAGCAACTCCTCGTCCAGCACACCCGTTTTCACGAGTCGCACCGGCGGCAGGATGATTCCCTCCTGCACCAGCTCGGTCGCGCCCTGCGGCATGGAGCCCGGCGACATTCCGCCGACGTCGGCGTGGTGTGCGCGCACCGCCGCGAATCCCACCACGCGACCCTTCAGTCCGATTGCCTGCACCAGCGTAAGATCCGGCAGGTGCGATCCGCCGTCGTACGGATCGTTGAGGAGAAATACATCCCCCGCTTTCGGCTCGCACCGGCGTACCGCCCGTACGCTTTCGGGCATCGCGCCAAGGTGAACCGGGATGTGCGCGGCTTGCGCCACCATCCGGCCGTCGCCGTCGAAGAGGGCGGCTGACAAATCGCGCCGCTCACGGATGTTCGGTGACAGAGCGCCCCGGATCATCACCGTGCCCAT
>JBBTFS010000103.1:7332-8932 GCA_038060705.1 Gemmatimonadota bacterium | reverse complement strand
GAGCTGAATGCCATCGCCGCGCTGGCAATGATCGGGCTCAGCGTGATCCCGAACGCCGGATACAAGACTCCGGCAGCCACAGGTATCCCGACCACGTTGTAGATGAACGCCCAGAAGAGATTCTGCTTCATGGTGCGCATCGTCCGCCGCGCCAACGCCAGCGCGTCCGCCACCGCAACGAGACTGCCGCGCATCACCGTCACGTCGCCGGCTTCCATCGCGATATCCGTGCCCGTGCCCATCGCGATTCCCACGTCGGCCTGGGCCAGCGCCGGCGCGTCGTTGATTCCGTCGCCCACCATCGCCACCACCCGGCCCCCGGCCTGAAGCGCGCGCACCTCGGCCACCTTGCCATCCGGCAACACCTGCGCCACCACGCGGTCCACGCCCACCGACTTTGCCACTGCTTCGGCCGCGGCGCGTACGTCGCCGGTGAGCATCACCACTTCGTGCCCCGAGCGTTTGAGCGCCGCGATGCCCTCCACCGAGCCCGCCTTGATCGGATCCGCGATGCCGAGTACCGCGAGCAACTGATCGTCCCTGGCGACGTACACCGGCGTCTCGCCCCGCTGCGCCGCGCGGTCCGCCTCCGCCTCGTGCGCCGAGACCGAGACGCCCAGTTCTTGCATGAATACAGCGTTGCCAACAGCAACCCGCCTGCCCTCGGCGGTCTTCGCCATGGCACCGCGACCGGTGCGTGACTCGAAGCCGGTCACGGACGCGCGCGCCACCTTGCGGTCGTCCGCGGCGCGCAGGATTGCGTCGGCCAGCGGATGTTCCGACAGCGCCTCCACGCCCGCCGCAAGCGAAAGTGCCGCCTCGTCGCCGACAATGGACACAACAGCCGGGCGGCCCGCGGTGATCGTGCCGGTCTTGTCCAGCAACACGACGTTCACGCTCGCCGCGCGCTGCAACGCTTCCCCGCCCTTGATCAGCACGCCCAACTGCGCACCCCGCCCCGTGGCCACCATCACCGCCGTGGGCACGGCCAGCCCCATGGCGCACGGGCACGCGATGATGAGCACCGAAATCGCCGCCACCAGCGCGGGCACGAAACTGCCGCCAACGATGAACCATGTCACGAACGTCGCAATAGCGATGGACACGACGATCGGCACGAATACCCGGCTCACCTTGTCCGCCAGCGCCTGCACCGGCGCACGGGACGCCTGGGCGTCGCGCATCAGTGCCACGATCCGCGCCAGCGCGCTGTCTTTGCCCAGCGTCGTCGCGCGCACTTTGAGTGCCCCGGTGCGATTGACCGTTCCGCCGGTGACACGATCCCCACGCCCCTTGGCGGCAGGCATCGGTTCGCCCGTAAGCATCGACTCGTCGATCGCGCTCGACCCGGACACCACGTCGCCGTCCGCCGGCACGCGTTCGCCTGGCCGCACGACGAAGATGTCGCCGCGCTGCAGTTCCTCGATCGCGATCTCGACTTCCTTCAGGTCGCGCAATACGCGGACGCGCCTGGGCTGCAAATCAGCCAGCGCGCGCAGCGCCGCTGTGGTCTGCCGCTTGGCGCGCGCCTCGAACAGGTTGCCCAGCAGAATGAGGCCGATGATCGCCGACACCGCTTCGTAGTACAGCGCCGGCATGA
>JBBTFS010000103.1:0-7232 GCA_038060705.1 Gemmatimonadota bacterium | reverse complement strand
AGCAGAATGAGGCCGATGATCGCCGACACCGCTTCGTAGTACAGCGCCGGCATGACGCCGCGCGCGGCGAAAAACCGCGGCGCCAACGTCGCCGCCACCGAATACACGAACGCGGCGCCCGTGCCCACGGCGATCAGCGTGTTCATCTCGGCCGTGTGGTGCCGGAACGCACGCCACGCCCGCACATAGAAGACCTGTCCGGGCCAGAACACCACCACGCTCGTGAGCACGAGCAACAGCCACGGCGTCCAGGCCGCGTGCATCGCCCACATCGTCACCGCCATCGACGCGGCAGCGATGACGAGGCTCACCCCGGTCTTCCAGGTGAGCGCGCGCACCTCGTTGGCGTGGGCGCGTTCCTGCGCTTCCTCGACCTCGAACGCGCTCACCGCTGGCGACGGCAACTGCGCGTCGTATCCGGTGGACCGCACTACCTCAATGAGCGCAGCCGGCTTCACCGCGCCTTCGTCGTACGTCACCGTCGCACTGTTCAACATCAGGTTCACCGCTGCGTCGCTGACACCCGGCGTAGCCGACAGCGCGCTCTGCACCCGGCTCTGGCACGCCGCGCAGTGCATGCCGGTGACCGGCATCGTGATCTTCGCCACGGCCCTAGTCCTCCACCACGACGTTGCCGTGCAGCATCGACATGCCGCACGTCATGTCGAACTTTCCGCTGCGGTCCGGCGTGAACGTGACCGCGGTGTCCTTGAACGGCAGGAGGAACTGCCGGATGCCGAATTCCGCGAGTACGACCTCCTCGGAACACGGCGATGTCTCCTGCCGGTCGAAGACGAGACGAACGGGCCGGCCGCGCTTGACCCGAACTGTCTGGGGTGTGTAGCCGCCCTGGACCTTGATTCGGACGGTCTGAGCGCCATCGGGGCCAGCGGCGCCAGCGACTGCTGTCGCGCCGGAGCGCGGGGCCAGGAAATACCAGTTCACGGCGACGATGGCGATCACGCCACCGATCAGGACAATCCACTCGGCGTCGGTCATGTTGGCTCCTTGCAACGAAGCCTATATACCCCCACCCCCTATGTCAATCCGATTCGGACATAACCCTCTAATTAGCAGGCGACGCACGCGCCGACACTGGAATATCTCCTTGGGAGCGTTATTGCTGGTTACTGATCAGTAGGAAGTGCTATCGAGAACGTGGACCCATTCCCTACTTCGCTCTCGACCAAGAGTGAGTAACCCAGAGCGTCGCAGATAGACCGTGATATCGCTAGCCCCAAGCCGGTTCCCCCATAGGTTCCGTGCGTCTGGTCCTCAGCCTGTTCGAACGGTTCGAAGATGGCGCCGAGCCTGTCGGCCGGGATGCCGATGCCGGTGTCGCGCACCCGAATCCGTTGAGGGGCGCCTCGCTCATCCACGTCAGCGCTGAGTACGACGCTGCCTTTATGCGTGAAGCGGATGGCGTTGCCGGCGAGGTTGATCAGCACTTGCCGCAGCAGCGCGCTGTCGGCTTCGATCGGCAGCACGTTGTCCGGAAGTTCGGCCCGCAATTCCACCCCGTCGGTGCGCGGCTGACCCTGCAGCTGCGCCACCACGTCGCGCAGGATCTGGTCCACGTTCACGAGACTCTTGCTCACTGTCATGCGGCCCGATTCGACCTTGGCGATGTCCAGCACGTCGTTCACCAGCGACAGCAGGTGCTTGCCGTTCTGTGTGATTCGCTCCAGGTACTCCAGTTCGTCCGGAGTGAGCTTGCCGGAGCGGTTCTTGCGCATGACGTTGGCGAAGCCAATTACGGAGTTAAGCGGCGTGCGAAGCTCATGGCTCATGCGGGACAGGAAGTCGCTCTTGGCGCGGTTGGCGGCTTCTGCCCTCTCGCGCGCGGTATTCAGTTCCGCTTCGTGCTGCTTCTGCTCCCGACGGCGGTCGATCAGTGCGCCCACCTGATCCGCGATGACGCTCATCATCTGCGTCTGCCGCCCGTCGGCGGCGGGAGGCTTGGTCATGAAGAAGGCGAGCACCGCCACGATCCGGTCGTCCGACGGCAATGCCACCGCCATCGCCGACTGGAATCCACATTGCATGGCGACGTGAACGCGCGGCGAGGTCTCCTGCGGCACGGCCGCCAGGCTCTGAAACCATTCGATGGACTTTGCCTTCCATGCCAGTCCGGGCAGTCCCTCGCCGGGGGCGAAAGTCCGTGTGGTGCCAGCCGCTGCGAGCGGCCCGGCATCCACGCCCGGCGACGCAAACGTCGTGTACAGCTCGAGGCGTGGGGGCTCACCTGTGGGCAGCCACGCTTCGCCATAGCTCCATCCCGTGGCACCGCACAACGACTCCAGCGTTCGCGCCAGCGCGCTGTCCAAGTCCCGGGCCGCGCTGATGGATTGCGTGATCGTCTGCAGCAGCCGCATCGTGGCTTCGTCGTAGCGGCGCTCGGTGACATCCGCGCCCAGGCTCGCCAGTCCCTGCACCTCCCCCGTCGGTGAGCGCAGGACGGTGATGTCCCAGGCGATGGTGCGCTTTGAACCGTCGCGGCACAGCAGTTCTCCCTCGTACGTCGGCGGGGCCACGCCGCTGGACATGGCGTCCGTGAACGGGGAGCTGCCCTCCTCGCTCGACACGCCGAGCCGTTCAAACCAACTGGCGCCGATCAGGTCGGAGCGTTTCCAGGCCGTGAGCGCGCACAGGGCGTCGTTGGCGAACGTGATCGTTCCCTGCGTGTCCACGCCGACAGCCACGAGACGAACCGTCTCGAGTGCGCCGCGGAAACGCTGTTCGGACTCGCGGAGCGCATCCTCGATCTGCTTGCGCTCGGTGACGTCGCGCGAGGCGCACACGATGGCGCCAAACGCCGTGGCGTCGCCGGTCGCGGAACGGGCGATGGTCTCGAGCCATGCGTACTCGCCGGTGTGCCGCTGACAGCGCCAGATGAGCGACACACTGGCCCCGCGCCCGGCCAGCGCCCGGCGCCACAGTCCGGCGAGCGCCCCCTGATCGTCGGGATGCGCCAGGGTCTGCGGGTCCTTTCCCACCAGCATGCCGGGATACTCGCCCACCAGGCCGGCAAACACCGGCGACACGTAGCGGAACTCGCCCGTGGCATCGTGGGTGGACACCATGTCCACCACATGTTCCGCCAGGAGCCGGAACTTCGCGGCACCCTTGTCGGCGGCCGCGGCGCGCCATTGACCGCGCACAACGACCACGATGAGTGCCGCCGCCACCAGCACGGCCGCGAGCATGACGAACATCGAGGAGGGGGGCACTGAGCGCCTCGGGCCCTGGACTCGGAAGGTGAGTGGCCAGGGACGGGATCGAACCGCCGACACGCGGATTTTCAGTCCGCTGCTCTACCAACTGAGCTACCTGGCCTGAACAGAGACCTGAACAGAAAGCGGAATGTAGCGGTCGTTCTTTGGTGGGCAAAACGGGTACTCGGCCGTCGCCGGGAGGTGGCCGGATCCTTGCCAATTCGACGCTCGCGGCATGGCCGTTCCGGACCTACATTAGTGGCCGATTTCCGAATGTTTGGCGTAGCTCGTCGGCTGGCCGGCGGGCGCCGCCCAAACCTCCTTCCCACGGGGACACGTTCCTCCTATGAGAAACTCTCTCAGCCGGCTGTTCGTCGTCGCAATCGCGGCCGCGACGGCACTCTCGCTGACGCATCCCTCCACGCTCGCGGCCCAGGGTATCACCACCGGCGCGATCAGTGGAACCGTCACAAGCGAAGCGAGCGCACCGCTTGCCAACGCCCAGGTCCAGATCTCGAATCCGGCCACCGGATTCCAGTCCGCGGCGACGACACGCGAAAACGGACGCTTCTTCGTTCAGGGACTCGAAGTGGGCGGGCCGTACACGGTCGTCGTGCGGCACCTCGGCATGGCGCCCTCCACGCGCAATGACGTGTATGTCCGGCTGAGCCAGACGACGCGTATCGACTTCATTCTCAGGACGCAGCCCGTGGTATTGGGCGGCGTCCTCGTTGAAGCGACACGCACCGAGGTCTTTGCCTCGTCCAATACCGGTGCCAAGACCATCGTGAGCGACACGGCGATCCAGCGGCTGCCGACGGCGACGCGTCAGCTCACGGACTTCATCAAGCTCACGCCGCAAGTGTCCCAGTCGGGGCCGGGCTATTCCGGCGGCGGCATGTCGAATCGCATGAACAACGTGCAGATCGACGGCTCATCCGAGCGTGACGTGTTCGGACTCGGCACCACGGGAACGCCGGGTGCCGAAGTGAACGCGAAAGGCATCTCGATCGACGCCGTGAAGGAGTATCAGGTGCTGCTGGCGCCGTTCGACGTTCGCCAGGGCAACTTCGGCGGACTGTTGCTGAACGCGGTGACCAAGAGCGGCACGAACGATTTCCGCGGTTCCGCGTACTACTTCTTCCGCAATGAGCGCTTTGGCCAGGATACCAACGTCCTCCACGGCACCAAGTTCGACCGGACACAGTGGGGCTTCACGGTCGGTGGCCCGCTCATCAAGGACCGGCTGCATTTCTTCGTGGCGCCTGAATTCACGGCGGAAAACACGCCAGTCACGGGGCCGTATGCGAGCCAGCCGGACAATATCTCCCCGCGATTCGCCTTTGGAACGACCGCGGCTGGCGCGACGACGTTCATGGACACGATCGCCCGGTTTGACACCGCGATGGCTCGTATCGGCACCGGCTTCAACCTCGGTTCCGCTGCGTACACCAACATTCCCAACCCGCTGTCCAACCTGTTCGCCCGGGTCGACTTCCAGTTGAATGACGTTCATCGATTGGTATTCCACTACAACTTCAGCCAGGGCGAGCGCCTGCGTCAGCAGAATGGCCGCGGCACAACCACCGCGGTGTACACCAGCAACTTCCACAACTTCAAGATGGTCAAGAGCGCACCGGTGGTGCAGCTCTTCTCCAACTTCAAGAACGGCTCCTTCAACGAATTCTTCGTCGGCTACAACAACTGGTATCACCGCCGCACCCCGCTGGCTCTGTTCCCGCAGATCACCGTCAACAACGTCACCAGCGTCAACGGCAACGCCAGGATCATTGTCGGCGCGGACCAGTTCTCCCAGGGCAACGAGTTGGACACCAGGTCGTGGGAATTCACCAACAACTACACCAGGCCGTGGAAGACGCACACGTTGACGGTGGGTACGCGCAACGAGCACGTGTGGCTGCGCAACTTGTTCACCCAGAGCTCCTATGGCGTGTGGAGTTTCCGCAACCTCGACAGCCTCTCGGCCGGGAACCCCAACACGTTCAGGAAGGCCATCATTCTTGCCAACGGCGGAAACGTCGAGTTCTCGGCCCTCCAGTCAGCGTTCTACGGCCAGGATCAGTGGCAGGTGAATCCCAACCTCGCCGTCACCCTTGGACTGCGCTGGGACGTCAGCAATTTCCTGGATGACATCAAGTACAACGCCGCCATCGACAGCGCGTACGGCCGGCGCACGGACGACATTCCCACGACGACGGTGCAGTTCTCGCCGCGCCTCGGATTCAATTGGGACGTCACCGGCACCCTGACGGATCAGATCCGCGGCGGCATCGGCCTGTTTGTCGGCACACCGCCATACGTGTGGCTCGAGAACGCCTACATCAACTCGGGCAACATCATCACGTTCCTGAACTGCACGAGCACGGCAACGCCGGCGCCCAACTTTGCCGTTGACCCCAGCGGCATCTCGGTCTGCCGAAACGGACAGGGCTCCCAGCCGATCGGCGACGTCAACTTCCTGTCCAAGTCCCTCAAGTTCCCACAGCCGCTGCGGGGCACGTTGGCGTACGACCGCCGGCTGCCGGGAGACCTGATCGCCACGGTCGAGGGTCTGTTCTCAAAGACGCTCAATCAGTTCTTCTTCACGAGCCTGAACACCCAGGGTCCGCAGGGTACCGGTCAGGGTGGCCGCGTGTTGTACGCGACCGCCGTGAACGCGGCGACTGGTTCGAGGACGCTCCTCCCACCGGCGTCGGTCACGGCCAACGGTGGCACGGCACGATTCACCACCGCGATCGACCTCCAGAATCAGAGCAAGGACTACTCGTACAGCCTCACCGCGCAGCTGCGCAAGCGGTACGCGGACAACTGGGAGGGCATGGTCGCCTACACATACTCCCAGTCGCGCGACGTGCAGAGCTTCACCTCGTCGACGCACATCTCCAACTGGCAGTTCGGCCGTACCTTGGCGGGCCGCCAAGAGGATCCGTACACATCGGTGAGCCTTTTTGACCAGCCGCACAAACTCATGGCTACCGGCACGTACACACTGAACTGGTCCAAAGTCGCGACCGATTTCTCGTTCTTCTATCAGGGCGTGTCCGGGTCGCCACACGACTACATCTACGGCGGCACCGGTGGCGCCGGCGACCTGAACGGCGACGGTGTCCAGGGCAACGATCTGTTGTTCGTGCCAAACAACGCGTTGGATCCGACCGAGATTCAGTTCCGACAGTCGGGCGTGAGGACGCCGGCTCAGCAGGCGGTGGCCTTCGAGAGCTTCATCCTCAACTCGGAGTGCCTCAGCAGTCACCGCGGTCAGGTTCTGCCGCGCAACACGTGCCGCAATCCATTCAGCCACAACATCGACGCCTCTGTTCGCCAGCGGCTCCCCACGATCCGTGGCCAGGATGTTGCCATCACCCTCGACATCTTCAACTTCGGCAACCTGATCAACAAGAACTGGGGCAAATTCCGCACGATGTCGTTGTCCTCGTTCAACAACATTCCGCTGGTGACGCACGTCGGCTACAGCGCGGCGACGCCGCAGACGGCGGTGCCAATCGTGCAGTTCACACCGCCGGCCGCCGGTGAGTATTCTGTCGCCAACTCGCCGCTGAACTTCTGGCGCACGCAGTTGTCGATCCGGTACAGCTTCTAGCTAGATCGCTCGCAGGCTCAGCTCGCAGGTTCACAACGAAACAGCGGGCCTGCTGTCTTTGGGGGACGTTTGTCCGCGTGCTCCGCGTCAGGCACTTCTCTTGCCGACGGTCGCCGAAATCACGGACTTGATGCCGCCGCGCACATTGAAGTCGCCAACGACCTCCATCCAGTTCGGCTTGCACGCGCTGGCCAGGTCGTCGAGGATGCGATTCACTGCTCGCTCGTAGAAGGTTCCGTCGTTTCGGTAGCTCCAGAGGTACAACTTGAGGCTCTTGAGTTCCAAACACCGCTTGTTGGGCACGTACGTGATGAAGATTGTGCCGAAGTCCGGGGCGCCGCCCTCGAGTTGCTCCAGCTCCTTGGCATCGGCTTCGATCCCACCCACGGGACACA
>JBBTFS010000102.1:0-5895 GCA_038060705.1 Gemmatimonadota bacterium | reverse complement strand
GGTGCCACGGGCGCGACCGGCGACACAGGGCCGGCCGACTATCGCTCAGGTGCCAGCACCTGGGCCGGGGCGAGCGCACGTACGATCACGTTCTCGAGCGCCCTGCCGAGCACGGCCTATCAGATCCAGATCACGGACGTCGGCACACTGGGCGCCAACACCAGCGGCTGCTACAGCATTTCGTCCCAGACGACGACCAGTATCACGATTCGGCCGAAAAACTGCAGCACCGCCGCCAACATCAATGCGCCGAGCGCGTTCAACTGGTTCGTCATCATGGACAAATAGCGGCACCGTTCGGCACCTTAGTCATCAAAGTCGCAGGTCGCTCGCGGGGCCACACCGATGCAGCGTTCAATTCGAAGCCACACCTCGCTCACAATCGCGATCGCCCTCGCGACGCTCGGCGCATGCGTGAGTGGCGAGCAGTCGAAGTCCGGTCCGCCGGCGCCCGGGTCCGACGACGCCCTCATGGCGCAAGGCCTCAACAGGCTGTACCAGACGGCAGATCCCATCGGCGCTGAAGCGATCTTCCGGGACGTCATCAAGCGAACGCCGACGCACTACGGCGCGCATTACCAACTCGCGGTGGCCCTGGATCGCGGTGGCAAGCCCGCCGAAGCGCGGCCCGCCTGGGACGAGATGCGAAAGCTCGCCGAAGCCATCAACGACACCGCGACACTCTCGACGATTCGCCGCCGGCTCGCGTCGCCCGACACGGCGAGCCAAGACGCCATGATGGCCCTGGGCCTCAACCTCCTGCACGTGCAGGGCAACTTCCCGGCCGCGGCTGAACAATTCCGCGCCGTGCTCCGGCGCAACCCCACGCACTACGGCGCGACCTACCAGCTGGCCACCGCGCTCGAACGCAGTGGACTGACCGCGCAGGCGCTGCCCGTATGGGTGCGGGTACTGGGAATGGCCACGCAGTACAAGGACGAGACGACTGCCCAGATCGCCCGCGATCGCTTGAAGTAGCGACTCTCCTTGCTGCTGCTTAAGGCTGACGGTCCGGACGCTGCGGCGGTGCCGCTGGCACGGTCGCAGTCGCAGCCGGGCGACTCTCCACGATCCACTTGGCCAAGTCGGCGCTGAGCCCAAAGCGCGCCGCGATCGCCTCGGCCGGCGCTTCGTCCACGCTCACCGGCAGCTGGTAAAACACCACGGTGGGCATCGCGCGCTCGGACGGCGGATCCACCACGGTCAGACCGGCCTCCGCGATGATGGCGCGAATTGCCTCTTCGGGCGACGCGTCCTTGAACGAGACCGACACGCGCCGCCGAACGTCGTTCGATACGACGAGGCTGATGCCGGCTTCCTTCGCGAGCGCGATCAGCAGAGACCGCACGTCAGCGTCCACCGCCGTCAGCGTGATGCGTTTGGCAGACGCGCCAGCACCGCTCTGCGGCACCAGCTCCTGCGGCAGGGTCGGCAGCGCACCGCTGATCGTCGTGATGCGAATCGGTTCGAGCGTTGGGACGTTCGGCCCGATCACCGGGCGGCGCGCCCTCGAGAACTGGATCGGAATCGACAGTCCCGCCAACACGGACCACGCCAGGCTGCGCGAGCTTTTCGACTCCAGCGGGACCACGACCGTTCGGAAGCTGGTAGATCCGCGCGCTTCGATCCCAAGCGTCGACGTACCGAGCGACCAGTTGAGTCCGCCGGCCACGGCGACGCCGACGTCGATCCGGTTGGTTCCCGTGGCGTCGTCGCACGCCGTGTTGCTCACCAACCCGCCCGTCACGAATTCCAGGTTGCAGTCCAGGCCCACCACGAACGCGGGTCCCACCTTGACGAACGGGCGCGTCCATAACCGCTTCGCGAATTCCAGCTTGGTCAGCAGCAGCACGTCCAGATAGTTGGCACTGAACGTGAGCGTCGAGCCGCCAGTGGTGGAGACGCCGAGGCGCTGCGAATTGCCGATCTCCAGCAGTTGCGAGATTCGGCCGGCGTCCCGACGTTCGACGAAAGCCGTGATGTTGGGGCCCGCGACCTTCCAGGCGAACTCGTGATCGCCGGTGAAGCTGGATTGGCCCGCGCCGCTCTTCACGCCGCCGAACCACGATTGGGCGGCCGCTGGCGTGGCGATGGCGATGACAGAAACGGCAATCGCCAGAAGACGAACGGGGCGCGTGAACATTGTCATGGTCGGCGGCGTCGGTGCGAGGGTCGCCCGCCCGAATGGCGCGGGGGCACTCTGCTGACGACTCGATTCGCGCCGCAGCAACCCAACGAGCACAACGATTTGTCCACGCACCCATCACGCCGCATCGATATGTGATGCGACGATCCCACGCGCACAATCTTGCTACTGCCCCCGCATCGTGATCGCCGGGTCGATGGCTGCCGCTCGGCGCGCGGGGACCCAGCACGCGGCGACGCCGATCGCGCCCATCAACACCGCGACACCGATGAGCGTCTGCGGATCGTTGGGCGCCACGCCAAAGAGCAGGCCTTGCATCAGCCGCGTCGCCGCCATCGCGCCGCCGATGCCGGCCGCGAGGCCCAGCCCCAGCAGCACGCCGCCCTCCCCGAGGATCATTCGCAGGACGCGCGAGCTGTCGGCGCCCAGGCTCATGCGAATGCCGATTTCGTTGGTGCGGGCGCTCACCGAGAACGCCAGCACACCCGCGATGCCCACCGCGGCGATGAGCACGGCCAGCACGCTGAATGACGACAGCAGCGCGGCGTTGAGCCGGCGCGGCGCGACACTCTGATCGCGGATCTGCGCCACCGTCAGCACGTTCTCGATGGGCGAGTTGGGAACGATGCCGCGCACGAGGCGCGTGGCGGCCGCGACCAGCGAGAGGGCGTTCTGCTTCGCGCGAATCACCAGCCCGCTTTGGCCGAAGTTGAATTCCTGCGCGAACGGCATGTAGACCACCGGCATGGGCGGCGCGTCCAGCCCCGCGTCCTTGGTGTCCTTCACTACGCCGACGACCATGCGCCAGTTGCCTGTGACCGGGATGAAGCGCAGCACGTCGCCCGTCCAGCCAATGCGCTGGCCAATGGGATCGCGATCGGGAAAGAGGTTCTTCGCGAGCGTCTCGTTGATGATCACGACGAGCGCCGAGCCGCGGCGGTCGGTGTCGTAGAACGTGCGTCCCTTGAGAATCGGTATTCCGGCCGACTCGAAGTACTCCGGCGTGCCGGTGCGATACTCGGCGCGCGGCATGGGCTCGCCGGGCGCGAGTGTGCGACCGTCCGCCTTCACCTCGAGCTGGAACTGCGACGCCCGAAGCGGCGCGTTGCTGCCGACTGCAACGCTTTGCACGCCGGGGAGCGCTGCCATCTCGAGGCGCATTCGCTCGTAGGCAGCCATTTGCGCGGTGTCGTTCTGGCCGTAGCCCGCGACCGGCACCGTCATCGTCAGCACTTCCTGTTCCCTGAGACCGTCGTCCACTTCTGACAGGAGGATCATGGTGCGCGTGAGCAGGCCAGCGCCTGAGAGCAGCACGACCGACACCGCGATCTGCGCGACGACCAGCGCGCGCTGGAGCCGCTGACGGCGGAGGCCGCCGCTCGAGCGGGTGGTGCCGGCCGAGAGGAACGTGCCAAGGGCGCCTTCTCTCGCGACGGATGGTGTGTACGAGAGCAGCACCGCGACGGCGAGCGTGAGCAGCAGCGTGAAGCCCAACACCATGCCGTCGAGGTGGATTTCATCCGCGCGGTTCGAGTAGCGGGCTGCGAAGGACACGAGCAGCGCCAGACCGCCGCGGGCGATGGCCAGTCCCAGCACAGCACCGGTGAACGCGAGGAGCAGGTTCTCCATCAGCAGGAGCTGGCGGAGTTTCCCGGCGCCGGCGCCGAGGGCCGCGCGCAACACCAATTCGTGCTCGCGTCGAACGCCGCGCATGAGCGTGAGGTTGGTGACGTTGGCTGACGCAATCAGCAGCACGAACGCGGCCGCGCCCATCAGCATGTAGAGGGTTGGCTTGACGCGCTGTCCCATGACCTCCTGGAACGGCGTCACGGTGACCTTGTAGCCGGAGCCGGGGTCGTACGCCTCGACGAATTGCTCTTGCACGCGATCGCGGATGCCGTTCACCTCGCTGCGTGCCTCCTGCAGCGACGCGTTCGGAGCCAGCCGCGCGACAACTTCCGTCATGCGGTGCGTCCGGCCGTCCTGCATCATGGCGCTCGTGTGGTGCTCGCTGATCACCATGTTGAGAATGGCGTCGAAGCGGCTCGGGAAGAACGGCGCGGGCTCGGCGACGCCGACAATCTCCACAGGACGGCCATCCAGCATCACCTTGCGGCCCACGACGGTCGGGTCCGCGCCGAAGCGCGTGTTCCAGTACGCGTGCGTCAGGATCATGACCGGCGGAACTTTGGTGCCATCGTCGTTGTCGTTCAGCGTGCGGCCCATGATGACGCTGAGTCCCATGGTTTTGAAGTAGTTGCCGGTCACGAGCCCGACGTTGATGCGCGCGGCATCGCCGCCCTCGTCGATCATCGTGTACGCCATCGGCGAATACTCGGCGATAGTGCCCAGCTTCTTGGCGTTGTCGCGGAAGTCGTTGATCTCCGGTACGGAGAAGGCCACGTTCTCGCCGCCCGGGCCGCTGATCGACTGGCGCAGGTACATGAGGCGCTCGCCGTCGCGGTGGGGCAGGGGGCGCAGCAGCACGCCGCGCACCACGCTGAAGATCGCCGTCGTCGCACCGATGCCGAGTCCCAGTGTGAGGACCACGGTGAGCGTGAATCCGCGTGCCCGCGCCAGCGTGCGAATCGCGTATCTCAGGTCGGAGAGCGTCATTTGAAGAATGTAGGCAGCGTACCGCCTTCATATAATGGGGGGTGATTGTGCACCTCGTGGATGGCACGTACGAGCTGTTCCGCCACTTCTACGGCCAGCGCCGCTTCAACGACGGCGAGGACAAGCCGTTCGCGGCTGTCGTCGGCGTGCTCGGCACCGTGCTGCAGATGCTCGAGACCGGAGCCACGCACATCGGCGTCGCGACGGACCATGTGATCGAGTCGTTCCGCAACGAGTTGTACCCGGGCTACAAGACGGGCGAGGGCATGGAGCCCGCGCTATGGGCGCAGTTCCATCCGCTGGAGGACGCACTCGCTGCAATGGGCGTCGCGACGTGGCCGATGGTGGAGCTGGAAGCGGACGACGCGCTGGCGTCCGCCGCGCACCTCGCCGCTGCCGACACGAGCGTGGACAAGGTCTGCATCTGGACGCCCGACAAGGACCTGGCCCAATGCGTGGTGGAGAAGCGCGTGGTGCAGGTGGACCGCCGCACCGGCGCGGTGCGCGACGCCGACGGCGTGCGCGACAAGTTCGGCGTGGACCCCGAGCGCATCCCCGACTTCCTGGCCCTCGTAGGCGACTCGGCCGACGGCTATCCAGGCATTCCGAAGATCGGCAAGAAGACGGCAGCCACGCTGATCAAGAAGCACGGCGCTCTCGAGGATTTTCCAGCGAATGTGCTGGGCGTGCACCGGGACGACGCGCTGCTCTTCAAGAAGCTGGCCACGCTACGCAGCGACGCCAAGCTGTTCAAAAAGGTGGACGACATCCGTTGGCGCGGGCCGACGCCTGAACTCTCGCGCCTGATGAAGAAGCTCGGCGCGGAGCGACTCGTGGCGCGCATGGCGAAACTGAAATAGAGAGGGGAGAGGAGATGGGAGGACTCCTCTCTCCTCTCTCCTCTCTCCTCTCTCTCCTTATTTGATCACCACATACCGCCACAACCGCGTCACTTCCTTGGGATTGTTGCGGACGTACTTGCCGATCTCGCGCGCGAACTGCTCCTGCGATGTCCACGGCCGGTATTCGGCGAACTCACGGATCCAGCGGCGCGTGCCCACGCCGATCGGCGCAAAAGTCGCCACGAGTGAATCGCTCGCCGTGTTGATGTCAATGGCGATGAACATGTACTG
>JBBTFS010000101.1:2602-20392 GCA_038060705.1 Gemmatimonadota bacterium | reverse complement strand
CTAAACGTCGAGAACGTCGTGTAGCCGCCACACAAGCCCGTGGTGAGGAGCAAGCGCATTTCCGGCGTAATCGCGACACTGTGCACGGAATACCTCATGATGAGGCCGAGCAGAAACGCGCCGGTGACGTTCACAGCCAAGGTGCCAGCGGGGAATCCCGCACCGGTCCGGCTCTGTACTGCGATCGTGAGCAAGTATCGGAGTGCGCTTCCGATTGCCCCTCCCAGGCCGACCATTGCGACGAGTCTGAGCGACGTGAGGTTCACCCGCGTTTCCTGGGAGGATCAAAGGACGGTGCGAGCTCAGCCACGGCGGCGTCCCTGAGGCGGCGGTCGAACGCGACAAAGGCCGTCAGCGGGCGTCCGATCGTCTGTTGCAGCACCAGGGCGGCTGCAAGTTGAAGGGCATCCGCGGACCGCAACGCGTGGCGGGATAACAGGTCGCGCGCTGTTCGCGTGACGTCCCCGCTGATCTCAATCACCGTCCACGCACTGAGGTCGGCGACGAAGGCGGCGGTCGCTCGATCCCGCTGCGCGCCCGTGAGGGCTTCCTCGCGAGCCAGCCGCGCAAATGCGGACACGACCTCGACTTCAGAGAGGCGAGACACAGCGACGTCACCCGCGGCCAGCTGACGCCGCACCCGGCCGCTATCGTGCTCGCGCACGTAGCGCTTGACGATCGCGCTGGCGTCGAAGAACCGCACTTACCAGCGATCGTCGCGGTCGCTCAACACCGCCGAGGAGGCCGTGCGCCCCCGGGACGCGATTGCCGCGAAGCGGGCCACCGCTCGTTGCCGCGGCAACGTGACGAGGCCGGCAGCGGCGGCCTTGCGCAGGGCCGCGAGCGCCGGATCGGCCGAACCGGCAATGGGCCGCAGTTCCGCGATCGGTTCACTTCGATCCGTGACCAGGATGACGTCGCCGTCACGGACGCGCCTCAAGTACGCACCCAACCGCGTCTTCAGTTCGCGCGAACCGACGATAGACTTGGTGGATTTCGCCATGTGGTCATTGTAACCACATCGCCCTTCGGCGGCAAGCACACCACTGGCGCCGACGCCAGCGCTCTACTGCCGCTTGCGGGGCGGGTCGAAGAAGGGCAGGCTACGCACGAGCGCGCGCGGGCGCTGGCGGCGGTGCTCCACGGTCATCTCGATCTCGAGTTCCGTGCCTGGCTCGCCATGCTGCGCGGCCACATGGCCCAGCGCGACGTACTTCTTGAGCAACGGCGACCACGTGCCGCTGGTGGCGTACCCGACCTGCTGGCCATACCGCAGCAGCGGGTGGCTGGACCGCCAAGCGATGTTGGGGACGTGCGGCGCAAGGCCGCGCTCATGGTGCAGTTTCTCGAACGACACCCAGTCGATTTCGACGCCGACGAACTTCCACGCCGAGCCGCGGCGCTTTTCGTCGCGCAGCGCCTGCTGGCCGTTGAACGTGCCCTTGGCGTCGCTCACGGTCCAGCCAAGGCTGAGTTCGTATGGCGACGATTCCTGGTCTTCGATGAGCGCGCGGTGCGAGGAGAAATAGTCCACGTCGAGCATGACGAGCCCGGCCTCGATTCGGGCGATGTCCAACGCCCAGATGCCGGCGGGGCATATACCATATGAAGAGCCGACGTCCATGAGGGCGTCCCACACGGCGACGGCGTTCGCCGCGTCCACCCAGATCTCGTAGCCCAAGTCGCCGGTGTAGCCGGTGCGGGAGATGGTGACCGGCGTCTTGCGGATGGCGGTGTGGACGAGCCGGAAGTACTTGAGCGCGTCGAAGTCGGCCAGCGACAGTTGCTTGAGGATCTCGCGTGCCAGCGGCCCCTGAAGCGCCAGAGCTCCTGTGGAAGCGGAAACGTCCTCGATCTTCGCGTCCATTCCGCGACCGCACATGGTGAGCCAGCGCATGTTCGGCTCGGCGCTCGTCAACCGGAACGTCGAGTCGTCCAGGCGGCTGATGGTGCCGTCGTCGATGACCTTGCCGTGCGCGTCGCACCACGGCGCATAGAGCACCTGGCCAATCGCGCATTTCGCGACATCGCGCGTGACCATGCGGTCCAGCAGGCGCGCGGCGTCGCGGCCAGTGATGCGGTACTTGAAGAGCGGCGAGACATCGAACATCGCGGCCGAGTTGCGGACGGCGGCGTACTCGCGGTCCGGATGCGGGTCGTACGACGACGCGATCTGGTGGCCGGCCCAGCGGCGCCACGTCTGCGCACGGACCAGCGGCGCGGTGCGCGAGTGAAACGGGGTGCCGGCGAGCAAGCTCATGGGCACCAAAGCTGACGGCACACCCTCGTTGGCGCGAGGGCGAGTTGAGTTCAGCGCGCGGGCGCCAGTTGGCCGCGCAAATGCGTCGGCGCCATGACGTGGCTCGGCAGCGGGTGGAGGTCCGGGTGGATGACATGAGCGAGCAGTTCCAGGCTGTCTACCAGCCTGGGGCCCGGCCGGCTGAAGTACGCGGCGCCGTCCGTGACGAACACGCGATTGTCGCGCACGGCGGGCACGTCCGCCCATCCGGGCACGGTGTCGAGCAACGGCACGTCCTGCATGGCGCGCTCGGTGGTGAAGCCGCAGCAGGAGATGAGGACGACCTCGGGTTGCCAGGCGACGACTTCGTCCCAGCGCAGGGTGCGGGACTTGGTGCCCTCGCGACCGAGTCCGTCCACGCCGCCGGCGAGTCGAATGAGCTCGGGATTCCAGTGGCCGGTGGAGAACGGCGGGTCGAGCCATTCGAGCAGCGCCACGCGCGGACGTGCAGCGATCTGCTTGGTGCGCACGACCACCGCGTCAATGCGAGCCTGGAGCGCTGCGATCGCGCGTTCAGCACGCTGCGGTTCTCCGACGGCGTCACCCACCTGACGGATGCACGCGAGGACCTCACCGAGCGTCTCGGGCTCGAGATTCACGACCGGCGGCAGGTTCGGCAGTTTGCACGCCGCGTTGCGCACTTCGTCTTCGGCTACGGCGCACACATCGCAGAGCGCTTGGGTGACGATGATGTCGGGTCGGAGCTGCTCCAGCGCCGCGACGTCTAACGAGTACAGCGCGTTCTGACCGCTCAGGCGTTCGCGCACCAGACGGTCGATCTCGGCAGACGAGGCGTCAGTCGGAATGAGGGTGTTCGTGACCTTCGGCAACATGAGCACCGAGGCGGGGAAGTCGCACTCGTGCGTGACGCCCACGAGCTGATCTTCAAGGCCCAGCTGGGCAATGATCTCGGTCGCCGACGGAAGCAGGGAAACGATGCGCATCGGCGTCACGTGCCCTTGCGGCGCGCCAGCGCGGCGACGTTTGCGTCGTATCGAGCGCGGGCGCTCTCAACCGCGGCGCGATTGCCCTGCGCCCACTTGCCGAGGGCCATGATGGGCCGCAGAAGCGTGCGCCCCAGATTGGTGAGGGCGTAGTCCACGCGTGGCGGGATGCTGGGCGTGACGGTGCGGGTCACGAGGCCATCGCGTTCCAGGCCGCGCAACGTGAGCGTCAGCATCCGCTGAGAGATGCCCTCGATGGAGCGGCGCAGCTCGCTGAACCGGAGCGAGCCGTTGCTGAGCAGGCCCACCACCAGCACGCTCCACTTGTCGCCGATGCGGTCCAGTACGTCGCGAACCCCGCAGGCGTCCGCGCGCGCAGGCGTGGTACCCAGTGACCTCAATGTGCCTGCTTGTCCACGAGCCATTCGCGGTTACGATTGGAGAGCAAGTAACAATAGTATACCGAGACACCCCATGACAACATCGCCCCCGAGTTCCGCGTCGACAACCGGCCGCACCGCCCTGCACGTTACGCTGTGGGTTGTTCAAGTACTGCTGGCCGTCCTGTTTGGAATGGCCGGCTTCATGAAGACGACGCTCGTCATGCCGGAACTCGGCGAGAAGCTCTTTTGGACCAAGGACGTGGCGTTGCCGCTGGTGCGCTTCATCGGCGCGTCGGAGCTGAGCGCATCGCTTGGCTTGCTGCTGCCCGCGCTTGCGCGCGTGAAGCCGATGCTGACCGCCTGGGCCGCGGCGGGGCTCGTCGCGTTCGTGGCGTGGGGGCGCTTCACCGACCGGCCGATCGCGGAGCGCTGACGGTGCGCGTGCGTCCGGCGTAGTATTGCCGGATGCACGAACCGGCGGTCACGCTCACCGACTACGGGCTGACACTCGAGTGCTGGCTGTTCGCGGCACTCATCGCCAAGTCAGCGCCTAAGCAGCCGGTGAAGCGGCTGTGGATCGCGTTCTTCTTCTTTGTCGGCTTGGCGTCGTTGTTGGGTGGAACGGTGCACGGGTTTCTGCCGGACCAGTCGTCGCTCTGGCACGACATCGTCTGGAAATCGAGCCTCACCGCCATCGGTTGCACTGCCGCAGCCTCGTGGATGTTGGGAGCGCACCTGACCGGCTCGGCGAGCCTGACACGATGGATGCCGCGGATCGCTGCCGTGCTGCTCGTCGCCTACGCCGGCATCGTGGCATTCGTCTCGCACCGCTTTTTCGTAGCCATCGCGATGTATCTGCCGGCCACGGTCTTCCTCACGATCGCCATGGTGATGGCGCACCTGCGCGAGCCAAAGCGGGGCTGGGCAGCCGGCATCATCGGACTCGCGCTCACCTACGCCGCGGCTGCAGTGCAACAGGTCAAGGTCGCGGTGCACCCGGTGTACTTCGACCATAACGCGCTGTATCACGCGATTCAGGCAGTGGCGCTGTACCTGCTGTTCCTGGCGCAGTCGCGCGTGAACCGGTCGGCGGCCGCTTAGGGCTTTTTCGCGAGCGCCCGTAACGCGTCCGCGCGCGCTTCGGCCCCGAGTGCTTCGTCGAGCTTTCCCGCGAGGCGCCATCCGTCGGCCTCGACTTGAAGCAGGTCTGCCCAGGCCGGAAGTCGTACCGCGCCAAGCATGCGCGCGGCCGTTGCCGAATCCAGCGCCCGCAACAGCGCCGCGTCCTTGCCGAGCAGTTCGCCCTGCGCCGCGCGCGCGGCTTGAACGATTTCGGCGGGCGCGCTGCCGCCGATGAGCTTCTCCCGCAGGCGCGCGACCGCCGCGGCGGCCGCGGCGATCATGTGCAGGATGTAGTCGCGCTCGTCGCGAAGCATGAGGAATCCTACCGACGAGGTCCGACGAGCCGGCGGGTAGCCGCGAGATACTGGCCGCGGTCGAAGCCGCGCTGGTCAATCATGGACTGGACCGCGCACCCTTTGATGAAGCTCACGGCTACGGCGGCGAGGGCTTCGGGCCGCGTCTTGCCGAAGCGCTCCGGCTCCGATCTCAACACCTCCTCCACCATGGGCCGAAACGCCATCCGATAGCGCGCCAGCTCGCGCCGCATCTTGGTGCGGATGGCCGCGTGCCGGATCCCCCGCGCCCAGAAGTCGAAGAACAAGAGGATGCGGCGAGGCTCGCTGGACAGGCGGTTCATCTCCTGTTGCACCAGTGCCAATAGCCGCTCGAACGGCGAGCGAATGCGCGCGATCTCGTCGCCGACGTGCAGCTCCGTGGTGGTGTCGAGCAGCCAGTCGAGCAGCGCGATGGTGAGTCGCTCCTTGGACTCAAAGTGAAACAGCACGAGCCCCGTGCTCACGCCGGCTGCGTCCGCGACGCGGCGCACGGTGACGCCGTCGAGGCCGCGGCTTCCGGCGACGGCGTATGCCCCCTTGATGATTTGGGCCCGTCGCACCGATTCGGCCGCGTGTCGTCCCGGCATTGGCGCTTAGACTCCTGCCTCTGGCGGACGCCGCTCGCCGTCAGCGATGCGGCCAAGAAGGCGCAGCAATCCGTCGAGAATGGTGAGGGGATGGGGCGGGCACCCCGCAATCCACAGATCCACGGGAATCGACGGCGGCACGCCGCGCCCGGCCACGGCACTGTCGCGGAACGGGCCGCCGCTCGCGGCGCACGCACCCACCGCGATGACGATGCGAGGGTCGGACACCGCGGCGTAGGTGCGCTCCAGCGCGTCGCGCATGTTGTCGTTCACGGAACCGGTGATCACGATGCCATCCGCGTGGCGCGGTGACGCCACGAACTGCACGCCAAAGCGGGCGAGGTCGAACACCACGTTGCCGAGCGCGACCATCTCGCCCTCGCAGCCGTTGCAGCTACCGGCGGACACGGAGCGCAGCCGCAGCGACCGGCCAAGCAGCCGGCGCATCTGATCATCCAGCGCGGTTGCCGGGTTCATCGTGCCGCCACGCATGACCAGTCCCGCGCGAGTCCGGCTGGCGAGCCCGTACTGATGATCGTATGCTGCCTCCTCAGGCGAAAAGAGGCACGCGCCCAAATCCAGCTCGGCGACACCCGCTGCACCGGAGCGAATCACCGGCCGACCGCGAAACCGCTCCGGAAACGCAACGTGATCCGACGGGAAGTCCAGCGTCTGCGAACCCTGCGCAAGGCGCGTGCGAAGAAAGTCGAGCACGACTAGCGACTCCCGCGGTCAGAGATCATGGCCGGCGTACGACAGGTTGAAGCTCTTGTTGCAGAGCGGGAAGTCCGAGATCTGGTTGCCTGGCATTGCCATGGCCAGTGCAGGCCAATTGCGGAACGACGGATCGGTGACCTTGTGGCGACGAACCTTGCCGTGGTCGTCGGTGAGTACGGCATGCACCACCTCGCCCCGCCACCCCTCTTCGATGGCGACGACCAGCTCTCCGGCGGCGAAGGCTCCACAGGGCACGCGCACTTCGCCACGCGGCAGCGTGGCCAGTTGTTCGGCAACGAACTCGAGTGAGCGGCGAATCTCGACCCAGCGAATCAGCGCGCGGGCGTAGACGTCCCCTGCCCACGCCGTCGCGACGGGAATCTGGGCGTAGCGGTAAACGCCATACGGATGGTCGTGGCGCACGTCGCGATGGACCTCGGCGGCGCGGGCGACGGGCCCCACAAACCCGTGCTCGATGCACGCATCATGCTTGACGACCCCCACCCCTTCGAGTCGCGACTGGACGGAGGCCGCGCCAAAGAACAGGTCCGCGACGGGCCGCAGCTCGGCTTCGAGCCGAGTGGTGCGACGGCGCAGTTCGTCCGCCATCTCCGGCGTGATGTCGAACGCGACACCGCCGGGACGGACCAGGCCACGCCCGTAGCGGTTGCCGGAGATCGTCATCAGCATGTTGAGGCACTCGCCACGCAGCCGCCCGAAGTACGCGGCCGCTGGCTGGTACGCTACGTCGCCCGACATTGCGCCCAGGTCCCCGACGTGATTGGCCAGGCGCTCGAGTTCGAGCGCGATCCCGCGGATGTTCTGGGCGCGCGCCGACTTGTGGCACCGCGATAGCGCTTCGAGTGCGCCGCAATACGCATTGGCATGTGCGATCACGGTGTCGCCGACAATGGACTCCGCGACGTATACTGCCCGCGGGCCGTCGAGCGTCTCGAGCAACGACTCAACGCCGCGGTGCTGGTAGCCGAGGCTGATGTCGAGGGACAGCACCTCTTCGCCGTGCGCCTGAAAGCGGAAATGCCCTGGCTCGATGATGCCGGCATGGACGGGCCCGACAGCCACCTCGTGCACTTCGTCCCCGCGGAACGGAGTGCGCGGCAGGGTGTCGTCCAGCGGCGGCGATGTCGGGCTCCAGGCGGCCGGCCGATGATCGGGCGCATGCCTTCGGAGCGACCGTAGCGACGGATGGCCTTCGGGCACGACGCCACACTGCTCCGCCATCTCGCATTCGAAGAGCGCTGCTTGCGGGCACTCGGCCGCGATCGCCGGATAGCGTTCGCCGACCCGGGCGGTGGCGGCGCCGAGCTGGCCGCGTTCGTCATCGGCGACGATGGCCACGATGCGGAGCGCACTATCACTCTCCGGCGTGCCGAACAGCGTAACGATGCGCCAGCCATCATTGACCGCGCCGCGCAAGGCAGCGCGCAGTACGTCAATGCCGTGCTGAGGCAACGCGTCGAGTCGCGCCGTCCGGCGGTTTCCCAGTCGAACGAACGACTTTCCGGGGGACGTTTCCGGCGTGCTCATGGCGCGCGGCCTCCCAGGGCCTCGGCGGCGCTTGCGATCGCGTCGCTGAGGGGAGCGGGCATGTACACTCCGAGGCCCAGCACCAGAATCGCCAGTGCCGCCGGCGCGGCCACGAGCCATGGACGCTCGGTGCCAACGGTGGCGGCCGTCGCACCAGCTTCCGCGCGCTCGCCATAGACCATCTCGAGGATCATCGAGGCGATCCCGACGAAGATGATCGAGAGCAGCACGACGAGCACCACGGCGATCCACGGGTACTGGTCAATGGCTGCCTTGATGATCGTGAACTCACTGAGGAACATCCCGAAGGGCGGCGACCCAGTGATCGCGAACAGGCCGATGACCAGCAGCGTGCCTGATGCGGGCATTGTGCGCATCAGTCCGCGGATGCGGCCGGACGACGAAGTTCCACACGCCAACACCACGTTTCCAACGGCGAGGAACACCATGACCTTCGCGAGTGCGTTGTTGAGCGTGTGAAGCACGGCGCCGTAGGCCCCGACGCCGCCGAGCCCGAGTGCCAGGGACAGCAGTCCCATATGCTCGATGCTGGAGTAGCCCAGCAGCCGCTTGATGTCGCCCTGCCCGATGATGAACGCGGTGGCGATGGCAACCGAGAGCAGGCCGAAACCGATGAGCGGCGGGCGGACGAACGGGCCGGCGCCAGCGGCGAAGCAGATCGCGGTGACGCGGGCGAGTCCGAGGAAGGCGCAGCTGGTGAGCGCGCCGGCCATCAGCCCGCCGACGAGGCTGGGCGCTTCGCCGTACACATCGGGCTTCCACGAGTGCAGCGGCGCCAGTCCCATCTTGGTGCCGAAGCCGATCAGCATGAAGACGAACGCCGCGCGCAGCCACACGGGATCCAGCGCCGTCGCATTGGCGAGCATGTCGCCGAACACCAATGGACGGCCGGCGGAGGCCGGCTGGGCCGTGGCGAGAAGAAAGACGCCGAGCAGGGCGAACGCGATGCCCACCGACGAGAGCACCAGGTACTTCCAGACGGCCTCCAGCGAGCGGCGATCGTGGCGGTGATAGATGAGCGGCGCCACCGCCAGCGTGGTGGTCTCCATGCCGATCCAGAGCAGCGCAAAGTGCTGGCTGAGGCATACGAGGGTCGCCGCGGCAAGAAAGCCGAGCATGCAGCTGACGAACGCCCTGCCACCGCGCGGGTTTTCCTCGCGCAGGTAGCCGATCGCATAGTGCGCCAGCACGAGGAAGAGCAGGCTCACGATTGTCAGGATGACGCGGCCGAGGGCGTCGTCCGCGAGCCAGCCGTCCCACAGGCGATGGCCGGGCGTGGCCCACAGCACGGCAACGAGCAGCAGATGCGCCAGTGCCGCGAACACGAGAAGTCCAGCGCGGAACGCCGCCGGCAGGAAGTACGCGAGCGCCGCCACGACGGCAGGGACGAGCACCAGGGCGAGGAGAATCATGGCGCGGGTCAGTCGCGCAGTTCGCGCAGGTTGGCGGCCGACATCGAGTCGAATTCGCGATTGATATGGAAGATCACGATTCCCATCACGAACACGCCGACGAAGACGTCGAGCAGCACGCCGATTTCCACCAGGAACGGAACGCGCGCCGACTGCGTGAGCCCGAAGAGGTAGATGCCGTTCTCGAGCATCAGGTAGCCGACGACCTGCGTGATGGCCTTGCTGCGCGTGATGAGCACCACGAGCCCGATGATCACCGTCACCAGCGCCACGGGCACCAGGAGCGGCGTCACCGCCAGTGGCAGCGGCAGAGGGAGGACAGCGGCGACGGCGAAGGCCACCGCCAGCGCGGCAGTGCCCAGGAGCATGGACGCCATGTAGCCGATGAGCGGCTCCACTTCGCGACGCACCGAGGCCTCCCGAATGGCCCAGCGAAGAAACCAAGGCAGCAGTCCCGCCTTCACCAGCGCCGTGCCCGCGGCCAGCACCATAGTGTGCGTCGACCACCCGGGGATGAGGAGTAGCGGGAGTGCGCCAAGCAGCAGCCCCTGGAACGCGATCGCCCGTATGCATGCGCTCACGCGGGAGGTGGCCAGGACGGAGAAATTCGCGAGGACCACCAGCAGAAGGAGGAGTTCGGCGAGACGGGTCATTGCAACTCCAGGATCAGGCCGAACAGGGCCAACGCCGACGCGCCCGCGAGATACAGCGCCACGCGCGGCAGCCGCAGTCGCGCGATCATGGATTCCACCACGCCGACCGCGACCCCCATGACGACGAACCCGCTGAGCAGGACGCCCAGCGATAGCCAGGCGCTTCCACGCGCGCCGGGGAAGAGGATCGCGAGGATGATTGCGGCGAAAAGCCCCAGCTTGAGCGCGCTGGAGTACAGGATGAGCGCCAAGTCCGGTCCGCTGTTGTCCAGAACCATCACCTCGTGAACCATGGTGAGTTCGAGGTGTGTGGCGGGATCATCGACGGGAACGCGCGAACACTCGGCGAGTGCGAGGCCAAAGACACTGACGGCGAACAACACAGCCGACGCCGGCACGCGACCGGTAGCTTGTGGCGCGCCGCCGCCGAGCATGAGCGTGAGCGACAGCGAGTGCGAAGCAATCGCGAGCCCTGCGATGGTCACGAAGAGCCCGACCTCCGCGATGCTGGCGAACGCCACCTCGCGACTTGCTCCCATGCCCTCGAAGCTGGACCCCGTGTCGAGCGATGCGAGCACGAGCACGAAGCGTCCCAGCGCCAGCAGGTAGACGAAGGCGACGGCGTCGCCGGCGAACGCGAGTATCGCGGTGCTGCCGTCGAGTGGCAGGAGGGCGGCCGCGACGAGTGTCGTCGCCGCCAAGATGACCGGTGCGAGACGGAACACCCACGTCGTCGTGGTGCTGTACACCAGTCCCCGGCGCCATAGCTTCCAGAGGTCAGCGTACAGCTGCCACACCGGAGCGCCGCGACGGCCGGCGAAGACAGCCTTGGTGCGCGTGGTGATGCCGGGAATGAGCGGTGCGCCCACGCCGAGCAACAGAAGCGCCACCACCGGCGAGAGGGTCACGGCCGGACTCCCAGCGCCAGATACGCCAACATCGCAAGCAGGGCGGCCATCACGTACAGCAGGTAGACGTGCAGGCGGCCATGCTGCGCCGCGTGCAGCCGCACGGCAAAGCGGTGCAGGAAGTGCCACACCGGCAGCGCCGCGCCATCGAGCACGAGGTCCGCGGCACGCGTGTGCAGCGCCGCCGGCGCGCGCTCCGTCCGTACGCCGCTCAAGGCGCCGAACGTGGCGATGAGCGGCGCCGCGAACGAAGACGCCGTGTACTGCATCCTCGGCGAAACGGCCAGGTAGCCGCACGCCCAGGTCACCTCGGGGCGTGCTGCGCGGCGGCGGCTGGCAAGCGCGCGCGCGGCCCACAGGACGCCCACCAGGAGAATCGTCACGCCGCCCACGAGCGAGAGCGTGGTTGCGCCGGCCAACACCGCCGCCGGCATTTCGTCGGTGGGCGTGCCGGCGAGCTGGCCTGCCGCCGTGCGGACGAGCGCCAAACCGGCCGCCGGTGCCAGCCCGAGCGCGACGCAGGCGGCGGCCAGCGACAGGATGGGCACGTACGCGCCCGGACCTTCCCGGGCATCCTCGCCACGAGCACTGCGAGCGGTCCCCAGGAAGATCACACCCGACACCTTGGCAAAACACGCAAGCGCCAGCGCGCCGATCAGCGCCAGCGCCGGCAATCCCACGAGCGCCATGCGCAGCGCGGGCCCCGAGTCCGCGCCGGCGAACATGCCCTGATACACGATCCACTCGCTCACGAATCCATTGAATGGCGGCACGCCGATGATCGCGGCCGCGCCCACCACGAAGCCAAGCCAGGTGAGCGGTATGCGCCGCGCCAACCCGCCGAGCGCCTCCATGTTGCGGGTGCCGGTGGCGCGGTACACGGAACCGGCGCCGAGGAAGAGCAGGCTCTTGAACAGCGCGTGATTCACGGTGTGCAGCAGCCCTCCGGCGAAACCCACGATCGCGACAACGGGTGCGTGGTGCGATACGCCAAGGGAGCCGATGCCGATGCCCATCAGGATGATGCCTATGTTTTCGACGCTGTGATACGCCAGGAGGCGCTTGTAATCGTGTTGCGCCAACGCCCACAACACACCGAGAATGCCCGAGGCGATACCGACAAAGAACACGGTCCAGCCCCACCACGCCGGCGCACCGCCGAGCAGGAGCAGCACGCGCAGTAGGCCATAGATGCCCGTCTTGATCACGATGCCGGACATCAGGGCCGACACGTGGCTTGGCGCCGCGGCATGCGCCGGAGCCAGCCAGAAATGAAAGGGCACGCAGCCTGCCTTGAACCCGAATCCGACGAGCGCCAGCAACAGAATCGCGGTCACGACGCGCGGGTCGAGCCCCGGCGCCGCCGCGGCGAGCGCCGCAAACGACCAATCGGGCGCGTCGCCGGCCCAGGCCGCGAACATCGCGAACAGCGCGAGCGTCGCGGTATGCGTGGCGACGAGGTAGATCAACCCGGCGCGCCGCACATCCGCGGCCTCATGGTGTGTCACGATCAGCACGTACGAGCTGATGGCCATGATCTCCCATGCGCCGAGAAAACCGACGACGCTGCCCGCCGTCACAACGAACGCGATGGAGACGACCAGCGCCGTGAACGCCAACTGCGCAATCGCCGGTGACCGGGACTCGCGGGCCAGGTCGTGCGTGCCGAACACGGCGCACGCGGCGCCGACCCCGAGTATCACGATCAGGAACACGGCCGAGAGTGCGTCCACACCGAAATACCACGCGCCGCCGGGAATGGAGGCAGGAATCGTCATCGCGACGGGAGTGCCCGAGACGAGGACGTTCGCGGCGGCGACAATGCCCAACGCGCACCCCGCAACGACGAAGGCTTGAAACGCGACCATGGCCGCGGCGGCGGAGCGCCTTGCGATCACGGCAGAGAGGCCGCCCGCGAAGATGAGCGCCAGGCCAGCCAGCAGCAGCGTCACGGCTGCTTGGCCGCGAAGGATCCGGTGGTGCGAGAGGCTTCCAACATTTCGATGCGGCCCAACACGTCCTCCGCGGGAGCGCGCTGACGGATCATCTCGCGCAGGGTGGGGTCGCGCAACAGAAAGCCCAGCTGCGCCAGGATCCGCAAGTGCACCGGGACGGTGGGGCTCACGACCATGAACAGTGCATGCACGGGCTTGCCGTCCATCGCGTCGAAGTCAACGGCGTGCTTCAGCAGGCCCAGCGTGACGAAGGGCTGGTCGAGATGCAGGACGATCGGATTGCGGACGTGGGGAATGGCGATGCCGTCGCCGATGCCTGTGGACCCCATGGCCTCGCGCGCCTCGAGCACGCTGAGCAGCGTGGCGCGGTCCTGCTCTGGCGGCAGGGGTAACCGCTCGACGAACTCGCGCAGAACGTCGGCCTTGGCCTTGGCGTCAATGTCGAAGAAGATGCCGCCGGCGCGCAGGAGGGCTGACATCGGCGGCACTTCATCGGGCGCCCGGCGCGCATGATCCAGCAGGCTGCGCGATACGGGCACTCCCTGCTCGACGGCCCACTCCCAGAGCTCGACTGCGTTGAGGTACAACCGTTCGCTGACTTCGTGGACCGGCAGGCCGCGTTCGCTGATCCAGCGGCGCACGGTCGCGTCGCTCACGCCCAGATAGCCCGCGGCTTGGCGAAGCGTCAGTTGCATGAAAGCGTCGGGTTACCCGGGGTCGAAGGCCTGCTCCGATAATATTGAACGCCGGTTCAGCGTCAATCGTCGGCGATACGCTCGCGCTCCACGGTCGGGCGCGCATCTGACGGCGGCGCTTCCTCGGACAGGCCCACCGCCCGGCGGGCGCGGTTGAGCGCATCGTCCAGGTTGCCGAAGACGTTGTCCTCGCCGATCTCGTCCAGCACCGCGGAGCCAGAGAGCGCCACCATCGGCTGCGTGTGCACGTCCGACAGCAGCACGAGCGTGCCCTCCACGCGCGAGCGATGCACGACGTCCTTCAAGGCGTGCATCCCGGTGGAATCGAGTGCCATCACCGACCGCATCCGGATGATGAGGACCTTGGGTCGGCTGCCAATGGACGACAGGGTGTCCTTGAACAGCTCGGCTGCGCCGAAGAAGAACGGCCCGTTGATCTCGTATACCTCGACTCCCGCCGGAACGCGCCTGCTGCTCACCGAGTTCGGATCGTACTCGTCGCCCTCCTCGTCCTCGATCTCGCGCGTGACCGCGGTGATGTTCGTGACCTCGGCCATCCGGCGGATGAACAGGAATGCGGCGAGCACCATGCCGACTTCGATCGCCACCGTGAGGTCCACGACCACGGTGAGCGCGAACGTGGACAGGAGCACGGCGACATCGCTCTTGGGTGAACTGAGTTCGGCCCTGAAGGCGCGCCATTCGCTCATGTGGTACGCGACGACGACCAAGATGGCCGCCAGTGTCGCCATGGGAATGAGCGCCGCCCACTTGCCGGCGGCCAGCGTGATGATGAGGAGAACGACGGCGTGCGTGATTCCAGCCACCGGCGTACGCCCACCGTTCTTGACGTTCGTGGCCGTGCGCGCGATGGCGCCGGTCGCCGGGATGCCGCCCATGATCGGCGATGCGATGTTGGCGATGCCCTGCGCCACGAGCTCCATGTTGGAGCGATGCCGGCTGCCGATCATGCCGTCGGCCACCACGGCGGAGAGGAGCGACTCGATCGCGGCCAGGATCGCGATGGTGAACGCCGGGCCCACCAGGCTGGTCACCTGCTCCAGGGTCGTGTGCGGAAGGCGCGGCATGGGGAAGGCGGCGCCAATCTCGCCAAAGCGCGACCCTACCGTCTCCACGGGAATGTGGAACACCTGGACGATGGCGGTCGTGACGATCAGTGCCACGAACGGCGCGGGAATGCGCCTGCTGACCCGCGGCCAGGTCACAACTATCGCGAGCGCGAGGGCCGCGACGCCGGCCGCCGCTGGCGTGACTGATCCGATGTTCGCCGTGTACGCGCCCAGCTTCTCGACGAAGTCCGCCGGAATGGTGCCCATCTTCAAGCCAAGGAAGTCCTTGATCTGGCCGGCGAAGATGATGACCGCGATTCCGCTCGTGAACCCGGTCGTCACCGGATGCGGAATGAACTTGATCATTCCGCCGAACTTGAAGACGCCCATCACGATCAGGAGCGCGCCGGCCATCAGGGTCGCAACGGCCAGACCGTCAACACCGTGCTTTTGCACGATGCCGTAGACGATGACGACAAACGCTCCGGTGGGTCCGCCGATCTGCACCTTGGATCCGCCCAGCGCCGAGATGAGGAATCCGGCAATGATGGCGGTCCAGAGGCCGGCGCCGGGCGCGACGCCGCTCGCGATGGCGAACGCGATGGCCAGGGGGAGCGCCACCACGCCGACCACGATGCCGGCCAGCACGTCGCGGGTGAACTGTTGCCGGTCGTAATTGGGGATTTCCGAAACCAGCTTCGGAATCAGGACCGAGCGCCGCGTGAGTCGGTGGTTCAAGTGAGGGACGAGGGAGGAGGGAGGAGGGAGGAGGGAGGAAAGAGGAGGGAGGAGTGGCAAAAGGACAAATCTATTTCGAGAACCCCACGACCTTCGCATCTGCATCGGCCTCTACGAACTCGAGCAGGCGCTCGCCTTCGGCGACCAACTCGGCCGCGGCCGACCTGGCGAGTTTCGCGAATGGCGAGAGCCTCAGCGCCGCCACCTTCTTCTTGACGCCCACCCGCCAAGTGCCGGCGATGAAGCCGTCCACGGTGAACCCGCCGACGACGATCAGGTTCTTCGTCACCAGCCTGCCGCGGTGTTCGTCCGCGATGATGCGCGTCCGATCGTCGTGCGAGAGCGCGACATTGTCGTACTCCGGCAGGAACCGCACCGGGGCGGGGGTGTCGGCGTCCGGGCGCGGCGCCTTGGGAAGGTCGAACAGTTCGCGTTTCCGCTCGTCGCGGAACGTCACGAGCTTTTTCCGAAGTCTCTCGAATACCGGGCGCAGGTCGCGCAGGCCGGACCATGTCTGCGCATCGCCCGGTGTCGCGGGCCCGAACGCGGCCAGATACCGCATCACCAGCAAGTCGAGATCATCCGAGGACGCGGGCACCGCCTTCCTGAGCCACGCATCGGCGAAGGTGAAATCGGCGTTGGAGGAGAAACCCCAACGTTCGCCGGTGGGCACCATGACGAGCGGAACGCCCAGGCGCACCGTGTACGCGATGGCGCGGACGTCGAGTTTGGGCCACTTGGACTTGGCCGCCGCGCGAAATGCCTCGAACGGGGCGGAGTTCCGCGTGAAGAACTCGCGGCCCGCCTTGTAGAACGGCTCGATGTCGGCGCCACCGAGCCGCTTGCCGACGATCGAGTTGGCACCGCGCACGAGCATGTCGGCGAGGCGAGGGCGAAAGAGGAGGAAGTCTTTCGTGGTGAGCAGGTGGATCGTGCCGCGCATCGCCGTGGCGCGCACGACCTTCCTGGCGCGGTAAAGCGCGAGGAGGTCTTCGCGCTGGAATTTCTGCATGCGCGTCCACAGGCCGACGAACGGAGGGCGGGGGACCTGCGCCTGCATGCCGGCCAGCTGTTCGATCACATCGGCCGGCGTTGCTTTCGTGCGTGACAACAGGTGCTGACGGGCGAGGAGGGCGCGATTCAGTTGCCGCCTTGTCAGCACGGTCGCCGCTGTGGACGTTGGCAGCGCCCTCCCCACCCTGAACTACGGGAACTACATCTGAGATGACGGCGGCGTGATGCCCTTGAGGCGCAGGTATGTCACCATATTGCCGTAGTGCTCGTAGTCGTGCGCGCCGTTCATGCCGAGCAGGAACATGCGGTTGGACTGTTGACCCATGAACGAGGCCGGCGTCATGGCCTGCGCATCCGTTTGCGCGTACGCCTTGTCGCAGTGCGCGGCAGACTCCTTGAGCGCCTGCATGAACTCGGCCTTGGTCTTTTTGGACTTCTCCACGCCGGCATCCATCATCGGTTCGCCGAGCGCGAGCGAGCAGAAGAGGTGCTCGCCGTCGGCCACGTGAGCGAACAGCTCGCCCAGCGAGCGTACGGCGGGTGTGGGCTTGAAGGACAGCAGCGAGTCCGGCGTCTGCTCGAGCGCGCGCACAACATAGCCATGCGGGATCATCCAGACGGCCTTGGCGGCGGTGACGCCGCCGTTGGACGGCGACGGCATCGCCGGCGTGGCGGCTTGCGCGGTGGGTTGCTGGGCCAGGGCGGGAGTTGCTGCGAGAACGAGAAGGGCAATCACTTTGCGCATTGTATGCTCCAAAAGGGTCTGCTCAATCATAACAGCCGGCCGGGCGTTTCGTTGAGTACGGCCATCGTCCTGAACTCCAGGCCGGGCCAACCCTGTTGGGTATGGCAGGTTGGTGCGGGGCTTGCGACTGCGGACCGGGCACCGGATGATAGGACTCCCCTTGTCGGAGCGTCCAATGCGAGTGATTCGCCTGATTCCCGTTGTTGTTGCGCTAATCAGCGCTCCGGCCCACAGCCAGCGACCGGCCCAGTCGGTCACCCCGACCGACTTCGATTCGCGCCTGTCCTCCGACCTGCGTTTCCGACACATCGGCCCGGTGGGCAATCGTGTCAGCGCGGTGGTCGGGATCCCCGGCGACCCGAACGTCTACTACGCCGGCGCAGCGAGCGGCGGCATCTGGAAGACCACCGACGCCGGTGTCACGTGGCAGTCGATCTTCGACAACTTCGGCGTGTCATCCATTGGGTCGCTGGCCGTGGCGCCGTCGAATCCGAACATCGTCTGGGCGGGGACCGGCGAGCCGCACATCCGCTCGCACATCTCCATGGGCAACGGCATCTACAGGTCCGCCGACGCCGGGCGGACGTGGCAGCGCATGGGCCTCGAGGAGAGCGGCCGCATCAGCCGCATCCTGATCCACCCGG
>JBBTFS010000101.1:0-2502 GCA_038060705.1 Gemmatimonadota bacterium | reverse complement strand
GCATCGCGCAGTCGAATCCCAACCGCGTCTACGCGCAGATCGAGACGGGCGACGGCGTGCCGTACAAGGGTCAGCCCACGGATAACGGCGAGCTGTGGCGTTCAGAAGACGGCGGCAGCACGTGGAAGGTCGTGAGCTTCGACCGGAATCTCTCGTGCCGTCAGGCGTACTACACGCGCATGGCCATTTCGACGGACAATCCGGACGAGGTGTACTTCCAGTGCGCGACGTTCAGCCGCACGATGGACGGCGGCGTCACGAATCGCGGCGCGGGCGGTGGTGGCGGCGGCGGCGCGGGTGGCGGCGCGGCAGGGCCGGCAGCGGGTCCGCCGTTCACGTCGCCCGGCGGTGATCACCACGACATGTGGATCGACCCGACCAATCCCAACCGGATGATCAACGGCAACGACCAGAACGTGGCCATCAGCACCACGCGCTCGCGTACGTGGCTGCGCACCAACCTGCCGATCGCGCAGATGTACCATGTCACGACCGATACACGCATTCCGTACTACGTGTACGGCAACCGTCAGGACGGTCCGTCGTATCGCGGGCCGAGCAACAGTCGTTCGGGCGGCGGCTTCGGAGGTGGTGGCGGCGGCGGGTTTGGCAGCACACTGCCGCGCAGCGAATGGCACGGCGTCTACGGCGGCGAGAGCGGCATGGCGACGCCGGATCCCGTGGACACGAACATCATCTGGTCGACCGCCTCGGGCTCGGGCGCGCGCGGCGGCATTGTCGTGCGCATGGACGCGCGCAGCCGGCACAGCCAGCAGGTGGAAGTGTGGCCGTTCAGCACCGGCGGGCATCCGGCAGCAAACCTCAAGTACCGCTTCATATGGAATGCGCCGTTCCTGATCTCGCCGCACGACCACAACCGCGTGTACACCGCCAGCCAGCACGTGCACCAGTCCACGGACGGCGGACGCACCTGGCGCGAGATCTCGCCGGACCTGACGCGCAATGACAAGTCCAAGCAGGGATTCTCCGGCGGCCTGACGGGCGACAATATCGGCGTCGAGTACGGTGGCACGCTCATGGCGATCGCCGAGTCGCGCGTGCGGCGCGGCGTGATGTGGTCCGGAAGCAACGACGGTCAGGTACACGTCACGCGCGATACGGCGCGCACGTGGACCAACGTGTCCGCGGGTCTCCAGCTCACGGGCGCGGCGGCCTGGGGCTCGATCAAGAGCATCGCGGCGTCGCGGTGGGACGCGGCCACCGCGTACCTCACCGTCGAGGGGCACCAGGAGGGCGACTTCGGCATCTGGGTCTTCCGCACGCGTGACTACGGCAAGACGTGGGACAAGATCACGAACGGCATCAACCCGGCGGTGCCGGGCTGGGCCAACATCATCATCGAAGACCCGGTGCGCCGCGGCCTCCTCTACCTCGGCACAGAGAACGCGCTGTACGTCTCGTACAACGAGGGCGACAACTGGGTACGGTTCAACAACAACCTGCCACCGGCGCCGGTGTACGGGCTCACGGTGCAGGAGCACTTCAACGATCTGGTGGTCGCCACGTACGGCCGCGGGTTCTTCATTCTCGACGACATCAGCCCGTTCCAGCAGCTGACGCCGAGTGTACTGGCCGCTGAAGCGCATTTGTTCATGCCGCGCGCCTCGTATCGCTTCGTGCAGATCGCGGGCAACTACGACCGAGGCGACGACATGTCCGCCGGACAGAATCCGGTGTACGGTGCGACCATCAACTACTGGGCCAAGACCGCGGCACCGGCGAAGATCGAGATCCTCGACAGCACGCGGAGAGCGGTGCGCACGATGACCCAGAACGCCGCTGTCGGCGTCAACCGGATCCACTGGAACTTCCAGGGTGACACCTCGCGCTCGGCGCGGTTGATGACCAAGCCGGAGTACGACGACGCATTCGAAATGGGTCCGGACGGCACGCGGCCCGGATTCGGCTCGCTGTCAGTGCTGATGCCGCCCGGCCGGTACTCGGTGCGTCTGACGCTCAACGGCGTGACGCAGACGCAGCCGCTGGAAGTGCGAAAGGACCCACACGGTCGAGTCTCGATCGCCGAAATCAACGCGCAGTTCCGCGCGCTGCTCGCGATTCAACGCGACCACGCGCAGGCCGCCGAAATGACGGAGACGATCGAGAAGGTGCGCTCGCAGATCCAGGCGATGCGCGGTTCGGCAGCGCCGGACATTCGGGCAGCCGGCGACGCGCTGGAGGCGAAGTTCAAGGAGGTCGAGGGCCGCATTCTCGACCTGCGCATCACCGGCCGCGGCCAGGACGGCGTTCGCTGGCCGGTGCGGCTCGCGGGTCAGCTCCAGTACGTATCGCAGACGATTGCCACGTCGGAGTACGCGCCGACCGCGTCACAGCGCGAGGTCGCGGGGGTCCTCGCGAAGGAGACACGCGACGTCGCGGCCGCCCTTGGCGCGCTGCTGTCGAAGGACCTTGCGGATCACAACGCCATGCTACGAGCCCGAGGTCTCAAGACCATCGAGGGAGCGGCCCTCATTCCCTAAG
>JBBTFS010000100.1:0-13105 GCA_038060705.1 Gemmatimonadota bacterium | reverse complement strand
CCTAAGTAGATTTCCTCGATCATGGGTCAGATCTTCGAACACGAAGTGGTCATCGTGGGCGCCGGCCCGGCGGGAATGTGCGCCGCGATGTACACCGGCCGCGCGATGCTCGACGCTGTCGTCCTTGAGCGCGGGTTCCCCGGCGGCGAGCTCCTCAATACGGAATTGGTGGAGGATTATCCCGGCTTCGAGACCATCCTCGGCTCCGAACTGGCCCAGAAATTCCAGGAGCACGCGGTCAAGTTCGGGGCACAGTTCAAGACGGGTGTTACGGTCGACGCCGTGCGCAAGCGAGCCGACGGCATGTTCGAGGTGACCACCGACGCCGGCGATACGTACGTCTCCCCGACCGTGATCATCACGGCGGGTGGTACTCCGGTGAAGCTCGGTGTCCCCGGCGAACTCGAGTACGCGGGGAAGGGCGTTTCGTATTGCGCTATTTGCGATGGCGCGTTCTTCCGGAACCACACCATCGCCGTCGTGGGCGGGGGCGACGCGGCGGCCGAGGAAGCCGACTTTCTAACACGCTACGCGAGCAAGGTCTACCTGATTCACCGGCGCGGTGAATTGCGCGCGTCGAAGATTCTGCAGCAGCGCTTGTTCGCCAACCCCAGGATCGAGCCGATCTGGGACACGGTGGTCGAACGCATCGAAGGCGATGGCCAGGGGCTCATGCGGTCGCTCACGCTGCGCCACGTGAAGACCAACGCAGTGCGTGCGCTGGAGGCCACCGGCCTGTTCGTGTTCATTGGGTTCAAGCCCAACTCCGGGATCATCCAGGGTCACGTTGATCACGATGAGATGGGCTACCTCAGGACCGACGCCAACATGCAGACGAACATCCCGGGTCTGTTCGCGGCCGGCGACCTTCGCGCGCAGCTCACGCGTCAGGTGACCACGGCGGTTGGCGATGCGACAACGGCGGCCATCGCCGCCGAGAAATACCTCAAGGCCCGCAAGGATCACGCGGTGCGCGACGGGGGAGTGGCGGCGTGAAGATCGACTGGGTCACGGTAGGCCCATTTCAGGAAAACAGTTACCTGATCGTCGACGAGCAGTCACGCCGGGCCGTCCTCGTGGATCCGGGCGATGAAGCGCCGCGCATTATCGGCATGCTGCGCGATGCGGGCGTGACGCCGGATGCCATTTGGTTGACACACGGGCACTTGGACCACGTTGGCGCGATTGCCGCCATCAAGCGCGAATGGAAGCTCCCGGTCTTCCTCCACAACGACGACCTGGTGATCTATCGGCGCGCTTCGCAATCGGCGGTGCGATACGGATTCACCATGGAGCAACCGCCCGAGCCGGACCACTCCCTCGCCGACGGTGATGCGCTGAACGTCGGCGCTCTGCGCTTCACCGTGCGGCACACGCCCGGCCATGCGCCCGGACATGTGGTGTTTCACGGTGAGGGGGCCATGTTCGGCGGCGATCTGCTGTTCGCCGGTTCCATCGGGAGAACCGACCTGCCGCTTTCGAATCCCGACGACATGGAAACGTCCCTCGCCCTCGTCGCGACGTTCGACCGGGATACCGTCGTCTATCCGGGCCACGGGCCGCCGACGAGCATTGGCAACGAACTGATGACCAATCCGTTCCTCGCGGACGTGGTCGAGCGTACCTGAGCGCGCGACACGCGCACCGAGACAACCCATGACATCCGGCTTCAGAACAGAAAAGGATCCCCTCGGCGAGAAACAGGTTCCCGCCGACGCGCTGTATGGCGTGCAGACGCTGCGCGCGATGGAGAACTTCCCGATCAGCGGCATGCGTCCGCTGGAGCCGTTCGTGGTGGCGCAGGTGTGGATCAAGAAGGCCGCCGCGCTGACGCACAAGAAGACGGGCCGGCTAGACGCCAAACTGGCAGAGGCGATCATCAAGGCGGCCGATGAAGTCCTCGCAGGCCAGCACCGCGAGCATTTCGTGGTGGATCCATATCAGGCGGGCGCCGGCACGTCGCACAACATGAACGTCAATGAGGTGTTGGCGAACCGCGCCAACGAGCTCCTCGGGGGAGCGCGCGGCACCTACACGCCGGTGCATCCGAACGACCACGTGAACATGGCGCAGAGCACCAACGACACGATCCCGACGAACATTCGGCTGGCGTGTCTGGCGCAGCTGGGCGCTTTCGAGAAAGCGTTCGAGACTCTGGCGGCCGCCCTCGCGGAGAAGGGTGTCGCGTTTGACGATATCGTCAAGGCCGGTCGTACGCACTTGCAGGACGCGATGCCCATCCGGCTGGGCCAGGAGTTCACGGCGTACGCCGGGTCGATCCGTCGCGGCGCCAAACGCGTGCACGACGCGGCCGATTATCTCCGCGACCTCGGCATTGGTGGCAGCGCGGTTGGAACCGGCGTCACGGTGGAGAAGGAATATCCCGCTCTGATGAATCAGTTCCTGCGCGACATCACCAAGCTCGACCTTCGTGTCGGCGAGGACCGCGTACAGTTGATGCAGAGCATGGGCGACGTCGCAGGGTTCAGCGCGGCCATTCGTGTGCTGGCGCTCGACCTGAGCAAGATCGCCAGCGACCTGCGGCTCATGGCCATGGGTCCGCGCACCGGAATCGACGAGATCAGATTGCCCGCCGTGCAGCCCGGGTCATCCATCATGCCGGGGAAGGTGAATCCATCCATCCCGGAAATGGTGAATCAGGTGTGTTTCCAGGTCGTCGGGTGCGACACGACGGTGTCGATTTCCGCCGAGCACGGGCAGCTGGAGCTCAATGTCATGATGCCCGTGATCGCGTTCAACGTGCTGCTGTCGATGCAGATTCTCACGAACGCGGCCACGGTGCTCGCCGAGAAATGCGTGCGCGGCATCGAGGCCAACCGCGAAATGAACGCGTACTGGGTGGAGCGGTCGGCGGCGCTGGCGACCGCCCTGGCGCCCCAGATCGGCTACGCCAAGGCAGCCGAGATCAGCAAGCGCTCGGTGAAGGAGGGCATGCTCATTCGGGACCTCGTGAAGAAGGAAGGCTTGCTGCCGGCGAACGAGATCGACGAAGTGCTCGATCTGAAAAAGATGACTGAGATCGGCGTTCCCGGCGGCAAGCACAACGTGTCGGCTGGCGGCTAGCAACGCTTCGGCCTATCCTCCAATTGTGCGCATAACCACACTTGCGGAGTACGGCGTCATCTGCGCGCTGCACCTCGCCAAGCGCGTCGGCGAAGGTCCGATCACCGGACGCGATATTGCTGAGCGGGAACGTCTGCCGGTGGACTACGTCGAGCAGATCCTGCTGCGCATGCGCCGCGCCGGAATTGTGAAAAGCACCCGGGGCGCCCACGGCGGGTACGCGCTGGCCCGCACCGCCGAAGACGTGTCCGTGCGCGATGTCATCGCGGCGTCAGAGCTGCAGACGTTCGACCTGCATTGCGTCACGCATCCAGTCGAGGAAGAGCGCTGTTCGTCAGCCCACACGTGCAGTATCCGGCCGGTGTGGATGTTGCTGCAGCAGAAGATCGACAATGTACTGGACGGCGTTCGTCTCTCCGACCTGCTGCACGAGGAGAGCGTGGTCCGCGAACGCGTGGGCCTGGACCGTGATTCGGGTGACAAGGCGCGCGGCCTGCCGGTCCTTCAGGTCAACTAAGGCACGACGCGCCGTGGTGCTCTTCGCTCATTGGCGCAAGTCGCGCGAACTCCAGCGCAAGGCCGCCGAGTTCGTGGCCGACCTGTTGCGCGAACCGGCGCCCGAAGACGTGAATTGGCTGGCGACGGTGGCGACCAAGGGCGACGAGGACCACGCCCGATGGGAGCTGCGCTACGCACGGCGTGCGATCGGGCTGCTGGTGGCGCAGCGCGACGCGCTTGATGACCGGACTGCTTCGTCGGTTGCTCAGGCGCTGACGTCCGCATTTGAAACGGACGATCACATCGATCGTGACCGCTTTGGCCTAGTCGAGCGGCAGTTCAATGCACGACTCAGCGCGTATCGCGACGCCCTCGGTGCGCGAGGCACGGACGCCTCCACGCGCCTTGGTCAAACCCTGCTGGCGTTTTCCGGCGGTTCGTTCCGCGATGTGGACGACAAGGTGCGTCGCGCCGCGGACACCGTCGCGGCCTTCGAGCGCGAAGCCAACGACGCTCTACGATCGGCATTCGGCGCCGCGGTCTTGCCGGAGTACGTTCCGCCGTCAGCGGCAGCAGGGACCTCGAACTGACACTGGCGCGCGGGCCGCGGCGCCTGCAGGACGGAGTGCCGAAGGTGGGACTCGAACCCACACGGGCTTGCGCCCACTGGCTCCTGAAGCCAGCGCGTCTACCAGTTCCACCACTTCGGCGCGAGAGGCAACGTAGGTTTCGCTGGACCTAAAGTCAACGCAGACAGCGACTTTGAAGCCCTCCGACAGCCACAAAAAAGAAGAAGAGCGCATTTCCGTTGCGCGAAACAAACGCGCGCGCTTCGACTATCACCTGCTGGACACGTTCGAGGCCGGCGTGGCGCTCAAGGGCACGGAGGTGAAGGCGTTGCGCGCGGGGAAGGCCAACATCACGGACGCGTACGGTGTGGTGCGGGACGGCGAGGTGTTCCTGCTCAACGCGCATATCTCGCCTTACGAGCGCGGCGGGTACGTAAACCACGAGCCCACGCGGCTGCGGAAACTGTTGCTTCACCGCAGGGAAATCCGTCGTTTGATCGGAGCCGTGGAGCGGGAAGGCCTCACCCTCGTTCCACTCGAGTTGTACTTCAAGAAGGGAGTCGCGAAGGTGGCCTTGGCGTTGGCGAAGGGAAAGAAGCTGCACGACAAGCGTGATACCGAGCGGAAGCGTGACGCGGAGCGCGAAATGGCGCGCGCCCAACAGGCCCGCGGCCGTCGATGATTCTCGCAATCCTGGTGTCCGCGGCGCTGCAGGCGCCGCCGCCTCAAGCGCGGCCGCCGCAACGTCGTCCCGCACCGAAGCCGGTGGCGAGGGTCGTGGCCCCGGCCGCCAAACCCAAGGCGTTTGGGCGCGTCGTGGTGGACGCCGGTCACGGTGGCGTCGACCCCGGCGCGCCGATGCAGACCAAAGCCGGCCTGCGGGAAAAAGACATCACGCTTCAACTGGCTTTGCGGCTCGGCGAGGCGCTCAAGCTGCGAGGCATTGAGGTTGTCTTCACGCGAAAGAAGGACACCCTCATCGCGCTGGCGGATCGTGGCCGGATCGCGAATCAGGCCGGGGGCGACGTGTTCATCTCTATCCACGTCAACGCCGCCAACAAACACTGGCGGAATCCCGGTGCGGCGCGCGGATTTGAAACCTACTTCCTCGCCGAAGCCAAGACTGAGGACGCACGGCGCGTGGAGGCCATGGAAAACGAGGCGCTCCGATTCGAGGGACCCAGGCACATCGATTCCAGTGATCCCCTCGGGTTCATCCTGAAGGATATGGAGCAGAACCAGTATCTGCGCGAGTCCTCGGAGTTTGCCGGAATCGTGCAGCGCCGCCTTGCGCAGGTGCACCCGGGCCCGGACCGTGGCGTGAAGCAAGCGGGCTTCCACGTGCTCGTCACGGCGCTCATGCCGGCCATCCTCGTCGAAGTCGGTTTTGGCACGAATTCCGGCGAAGCGGCCTATCTTTCGAGCACCGTGAGACAACAGGCCTTGGCGCGCGTGATCGCGGACGCCACCAACGAATACCTCGATCGGTACCAGCGCCGGGTGGGCAACAGCGGGCTCACGGGCTCGCATGACTGACGGCGTTCTTGCCGTCAGTGTAGCGAACCTCGAATTCCGCAATCCCATCGTCCTCGCCGCCGGAACAGCGGGCTACGGCGTGGAGCTCGAAGGGGTCGTTGATCTTGATGCGCTCGGAGGGTTCGTCACCAAGGCGGTGAGCGCGGAGCCGCGGCTGGGAGCCGCCGCGCCACGCGTCGCCGAGTTCGAAGGCGGCATGATCAACGCCGTGGGTTTGGCCAATCCGGGACTGGCCGAGGTGGCGCGGACCCATGTGCCCTGGCTTGCGAATCATCACCGCGGCACGCGCCGTTTCGCGAATGTGGTGGGATTCACGGAGGACGAGTTCGCGACGGTGATTCGCGGTCTGGAAGACTCCGTGGCGAAGAACCCGGGCGCATTGGACGGGTACGAGCTCAATGTGAGCTGCCCCAACGTCAGGCAGGGCGGCGCGGAGTTCGGGTCGGATCCGGCGTCCCTCCGTGCGGTAGTCGGGCTGGCGCGAGCCGAGACCAAGCGGCCGCTCTTCGTGAAACTCGCGCCGACGCTGCCTGACATCGCGGCGGCTGCGAAGGCGGCGGTGGACGCGGGTGCAGATGGCATCACCGTCGTGAACACGGTTCCCGGCCTCGTGGTGGATCTCGAACGTCGCCGCCCGGTGCTCGGCTTCGGAAGTGGCGGTGTGAGTGGCGCCGCCATTCTGCCGGTCGGTGTCCTGGCGACGTGGAGAGTGTCGCGCGCCGTGCGGGTGCCAGTCATCGGACTGGGTGGCGTGGCCTCGGGTGCGGATGCGCTTCAATACATCGTGGCCGGGGCGAACCTGGTCGGGGTCGGGACGGCAGCACTCCGGGATCCGCGCGCCCCAGCGCGCATCGTCAAGGAGATGCGCGCATGGTGCGAGAGGCATTCTGTGCGGTCGCTTGGGTCGCTACGCGGGTCACTGGAATGGCCGACATGACACGGCGAGTCGCGCCGATCGTTGCCTTGGATGTCCCCACTGCCTCGGCGGCCATGGCCCTTGTCGACGAACTCGGGGACCTGTGCCGTTTCTACAAGATTGGGAGCGAACTGTTCGCGGCCGAGGGACCTTCGGTGATTCGCGCCGTGCAGGCGCGCGGCGCGGACGTCTTTCTCGACCTCAAGTTCCACGACATTCCCAACACCGTGCGTGGGGCCGTTCGCAGCGCCGCCGGACTCGGCGTCCGGTTGGTGACAGTGCATGCCTCGGGTGGTTCCGCGATGCTTGGCGCCGCGGTCGCCGGGGCGCGCGAGGCCGCTGGCTCGTGTGAGATTCTGGCGGTGACCGTTCTGACCTCGCTCGACGCGGACACGCTCGGCAGCTCCTGGGGTCGCCGGATCAGCGACATGGAGGCCGAGGTCTTGCGGTTGGCCGGTCTCGCCAGTGCCGAAGGGCTGCACGGCGTGGTCTGCAGCGGGCGCGAGTCGGCCGCGATCATCAGGCAATACCCGGATCTGGCGACCCTCGTGCCAGGCGTGCGTCTGGCCGGTGGCGCAACCCAGGACCAGGCCCGCGTGGTGACGCCGCGAGAGGCGGCGGTCGCCGGGGCGTCGTACATCGTGCTCGGGCGGGCGGTGTCGGCAGCCGAGTCGCCAGCGAAGGCCATGAAGATGGTGCTAGCGGACTTGCCTTAAGTCACGACCGGGACTATTCTTAACGACTGTCCAAGAAAGTCTGTCGTTCGTACCGGTTCGGAGACCTTTCGTGAAAGTTCGCACCAGCGTGAAGCCGATCTGCGAGCACTGCAAAGTCGTGAAGCGCAATGGCGTGACTCGCGTGATCTGCACGCGCAATCCCAAGCACAAGCAGCGTCAGGGCTGATTTCATGGCACGTATCTCTGGCGTGGATCTTCCGCGCGAAAAGAAAGTTGAAGTTGGTCTGACGTACATCTTCGGCATCGGCCGCTTCACGGCCGCCGACCTCATGCAGAAGGCGAACATCGATCCCACGCTGCGCGTGCGCGATCTGTCGGACGCCGACGTCACTCGCCTGCGTCAGGTGATCGAGCGCGACTACAAGGTGGAAGGCGCGCTCCGCACTGAAGTGGCGATGAACATCAAGCGCTTGATGGACATCGGTTCTTATCGCGGCACGCGTCATCGGCGCAATCTCCCGGTTCGCGGCCAGCGGACCCACACGAACGCGCGCACCAAGAAGGGTCCGCGCCGTGCCATCGCGGGCAAGAAGAAGGTGACCAAGTAATGGCTATCGGAAAAAAGGTGAAGCGCGTTGTGGATGCCGAGGGCATCGCACACGTCAGCGCCACGTTCAACAACACGACCGTGACCATCACGGACACCCACGGCAACACGATCGCATGGGGTTCGTCGGGCAAGGCCGGGTTCAAGGGATCAAAGAAGAGCACGCCGTTCGCGGCGACCGTGGCGGCCGAGCAGGCCGCGCGTGAGGCGCTGAGCGCGGGCGTGAAGCGGGTCCATGTGCGGGTGCAGGGTCCTGGCAGCGGCCGCGAGTCCGCCATTCAGGCGCTGGCGTCAGCCGGCCTGCAGGTGAGGTCCATCAAGGACGTCACACCGCTCCCGCACAATGGATGTAGACCGCCGAAACGTCGGCGGGTGTAATCGGTTGCAGTTCCGTTTGGTCGGGGCCTTCACCCCTATTCGAGCCTGCCGCGCGTGAAGGGCGGGGCAGGGCGATGCCGGGCAGCCGGCAAGACCCAATTCAAAACATGCCAACAATCGATCTCCGCGGGCTTGTTCGCCCGCACCTCGTAGAGTCCACCAAGCGCGACGACAATCCCAATGTCGCGGAGTTTCGCCTCCAGCCGCTGGAGCGTGGTTTCGGCCACACCCTCGGCAATTCGATCCGCCGCATGCTGCTGTCGTCGCTGCGTGGCTCGGCCGTCTGGGCGTTCCGCGTCGACGGCGTGGTGCACGAGCACCAGACCATCGACGGCGTCGTGGAAGACGTCCACCAGATCATCGGCAACCTCAAGGCGCTGACGCTGACGCTGGACGATGGCGTCGAGGAAGTCGTGATGCGCGTGACCAAGGATGAAGCCGGCGCTGTGACGGCCGCCGACATCAATGAGGCCGCGGGCGCCCGGGCGCTCAACCCGGCACAACACTTGTTCACGCTCCAGGATGATCGCGAGATCACCATGGAGCTGTACGTGAACAAGGGTCGCGGATACGTCGAAGCCGACCAGCATCCCCTCGACCGCGGTTTGCCCGTGGACCTGGTGCGTGTCGACTCGATCTACAACCCGGTGCGCCGCGTCAACTTCTCGGTTGCGGAAACGCGCGTTGGGCAGCGCACGGACTACGATCGCCTGACCCTCATTGTCGAAACGAACGGCACGATTTCGCCGGACGAAGCGGTGTCCTACGCCGCGGCATTGGCGCAGACGCACTTCCAGTACTTCGTCGAGTTCGGTTCGCATGCATCGGCCCCGCTGGGGATGGCGCTCGAGTCCACGGACGGGGACGCCGGCAAGCTGGCGGCCAAACTCCGCACACCGATCGACGATCTCGAACTCTCGGTTCGCTCCGTGAACTCGCTCAAGAACTCGAGCATCCGGACGTTGGGCGACCTCGTGCGCCAGACCGAGAGCCAGATACTGCAGGTGAAGAACTTCGGCAAGAAGTCGCTCCAGGAGATCGCCGATCTGCTCGAGCGTGAACGTCTCAACTTCGGGATGCGTTTTGAGGAAGCCGACGGCGGTTTGCGTGTGCTCGATTGGGGCACGCAGCCGAGCCAGGCCGCCGCTGCCGCGCCCGACGATATGGAGGATTAGGACCCATGCGTCATCGCAAGGCGGGGCGTCAGCTTCGCCGCACGACCGAGCAGAAGATCGCGTTGATGCGTGGCCTCGCGTCGTCCCTCATTGAGCACGGCGCCGTGGAGACCACCGAGGCGAAAGCCAAGGAACTCCGGCCGTTCATCGAAAAGCTGATCACCAAGGCCCGCGCCGGCACGCTGCACGCGCGTCGTCAGGCAATTCGTCATATTCACAAGCGCGCCACGGCCGACAAGCTGTTCAAGGAAATCGGTCCGCGGTTCGCCAAGCGGCACGGCGGGTACACCCGGATTCTCAAGACCGGCCACCGCAAGGGCGACGGCGCCGAGATGGCGCGCATCGAGCTGGTGGAGGAGTAACCATGGCAATCAATCGCAGTCGCTGCTACGTGTGCGACAAGGGCGTGACGTTTGGCAACAACGTGTCGCATGCCAATAACAAGACGCGCCGCACGTGGAAACCGAATCTCCAGGTCGCCCGCATCGTCGGGCCGGCAGGCAAGATCATCAAGGTGAAGGTCTGCACGGGGTGCCTCAACGCAGGTAAGATCAAGCGAGCGCCGCGGGGTGCCGCGGCGTGATCGTCGTCCGGAGCATCCGTCCCATTGAACAGGGGAGCTTCGGGCTCCCCTTTTTCATACCGATATGCCAACCGCACTAGTTACCGGAATCACGGGCCAGGACGGCTCGTACCTCGCCGAGTTTCTGCTCGCCAAAGGCTACAAGGTGATCGGGGTGGTGCGGCGCAGTTCAACAACACCGTATGAGCGTATCGGCCACTTGGTGGACAAGGTGGAGTTGGTGTCCGCCGATCTGCTGGACCAGACGTCGCTGACCGACGCCGTGCACGACGCCCAACCGGACGAGATCTACAATCTCGCGGCGCAGAGCTTCGTGCAGGCGTCATGGACGCAACCGGTGCTGACGGGCGAGTTCACGGCACTCGGTGTCACGCGGATGCTCGAGGCGATGAAGAAGGCCGCGCCAAAGGCGCGCTTCTATCAGGCGAGTTCGAGCGAAATGTTCGGCAAGGTGCACGAATCGCCACAGAAGGAGAGTACGCCGTTCTATCCGCGCAGTCCTTACGGCGTTGCCAAGGTGTATGGGCACTGGATCACCGTGAACTACCGCGAGAGCTTCGGGCTCTACGCCGTCTCGGGGATTCTCTTCAACCATGAGAGTCCCCGTCGCGGGCTGGAGTTCGTGACGCGCAAAGTCACCGACGCTGTCGCGCGCATCAAGTTGGGCCGCGCCGACAAGGTGTCGCTCGGCAATCTCGAGGCGCGCCGCGACTGGGGGTTTGCCGGCGACTACGTCGACGCCATGTGGCGCATGCTTCAGCCACCCGAGCCTGATGACTACGTCATCAGCACCGGGCATACGTGGACGGTCCGCGAGCTGTGTGAGGCGGCCTTCAAGCACGCGGGCCTCGACTATCGCAAACATGTAGTCCAGGACCCGAAGTACTTCAGGCCCGCGGAGGTGGACCTCCTCGTAGGTGATCCTTCGAAGGCGGCCAGCAAGCTGGGTTGGAAACCGAAGGTCGCCTTCCATGAACTCGTGGCGATGATGGTCGACGCCGATCTTGAGCGGCATCGCTTGCCTCGGTAAGGGCCGGACTCACTGATGTCCTCGCCACGAATCCTGATCACCGGCGGATCCGGATTCGTCGGCCAATGGATGTGCCGGCACTACCTCGCTGAGGGGTTTACCGTCTCCGCCGGCACGGTGGGCCAGGCGACGGGGCCCGCGGTGCTCACCAACGAACAGCGGCTGGCGGTGCAGTGGTTGCCGATGGATACCACATCCGACGAGCAGATTGCACGCGCTGTGGACACCGCGGCACCGGATTTGGTGGCGCACCTGGCCGCCATGGCGTTTTCGCCAGACGCGACCGAATCACCGGCAAGGGCATTCGAGGTCAACGCGCTTGGCGCCCTTCGCCTGCTTTCCCGCCTGGCTACGGTCGGCGCCAAGCAGGTGCGCGTGCTCATCGTCGGCAGCGCCGAGCAGTACGGGGCCAATTCGGCGCAGGTGTCGCCAGTGCCGGAAACCGTCGCTCTCGCGCCGCTCACTGTGTACGCTGCGTCCAAGGCCACGCAGGAGCTGGTGGCGATGCAAGTGGCTCGTGGTCAAGTCGTGCACGTGGTCTGCACTCGCAGTTTCAATCACTCGGGTTTTGGGCACGGGCCGCAGTACCTTTTCCCATCGGTGGTAGAGCGAGCCAGGAGTCTCCCCAAACACGGCGGGACGTTGCGGCTTGGCAACGGAGCACCGATCCGGGATTATCTCCACGTGGCCGACGTTGTTTCCGCCTACGCTGCGCTGCTGGCGTGCGGCGTTTCGGGCGAGGCCTACAATGTGTCCAGCGGGACCGGCATTTCCGTTCAGGATCTTGCCGAGCGCGTCTTGATGCGCCTCCGTACCGCCGCCGAGATTACGACAGATGCGGCGCTCACCAGGCGCATTGATGTCCCGGTTTTGGTGGGCGACAACGGGAAGCTCAGGACGGCGACGGGCTGGAAACCACGCTTCACCGTTGACGACATCATCGACGATTTGATTCATGGGACGACGCGCTGACCTGCATCGCATTCTCATCATCGGTTCCGGCCCGATCGTCATCGGGCAGGCAGCCGAGTTTGACTATTCCGGAACCCAGGCCGCCCGAGCGCTCCGCGAGGAAGGCTACGAAGTCATCCTCGTGAACTCGAATCCGGCGACGATCATGACGGATCCGGAAGTCGCCGACCGGACGTACATCGAGCCGGTGACGCCCGAGTTCGTCGAGCTGATCATCGAGAAGGAGAAGCCCGACGCGCTGCTACCGACGGTCGGCGGACAAACGGCCCTGAACGTCGCCATGGCGTTGTCGGTGTCCGGCGCGCTGGAGCGGCACGGGGTTGAGCTCATCGGCGCCAACGCCAAGGCGATTGCCATCGCCGAAGACCGCAAGCTGTTCGCGGAAGCGATGGTTCGCATCGGCCTGACCGTGGCCGAGGGGGGGATTGCGACGACCCTGGCTGAGGCTGAGCACATCCTGGAGCGCACCGGTTATCCCGCCATCATTCGTCCCTCGTTCACTCTCGGCGGCAGCGGCGGCGGTGTGGCGTACAACCGTGAAGAGTTCGAGGACATCGTTCAGCGCGGGCTGGACGAATCTCCCAACACGCAGGTGCTCATCGAGCGCAGCGTTCTCGGTTGGAAGGAGTTCGAACTCGAGGTGATGCGCGACCATGACGATAACGTCGTGATCGTCTGCTCGATCGAGAACCTGGATCCCATGGGCGTGCACACGGGCGATTCGATCACCGTTGCGCCGGCCATGACGCTGACGGATCGCGAGTATCAGAAGATGCGCGACGCGGCGTGCGCGGTGATCCGCGAAGTGGGCGTGGCGGCGGGGGGCTGCAATATCCAGTTCGCGGTGAATCCTGTCGACGGTGAGATGATCGTGATCGAGATGAACCCGCGCGTGTCGCGGTCCTCGGCGCTGGCGTCCAAGGCGACGGGATTCCCGATTGCGCGCATTGGTGCCAAGCTGGCCGTCGGCTATCGGCTCGATGAGATCCCGAACGACATTACGAAGACGACGCCGGCGTCGTTCGAGCCGGTCCTCGACTATGTCGTGGTCAAGGTGCCGCGGTTCGCGTTCGAGAAATT
>JBBTFS010000099.1:2637-8846 GCA_038060705.1 Gemmatimonadota bacterium | reverse complement strand
TTCGGCGATCGGCCGCGCGAGACACTCCTCACGCGTCCCATATCCCAACACGCGCGCGAATGCCGCGTTGCAGTCCAGCAGCCGTCCATCGAGCGTGGAACGGTAGATGCCGGACAAGCTCCGCTCAAAGAGGCGGCGGTACCGCTGCTCGGTTTCCTGGAGCAGACTCGATTGCGCCACGATGCGGCGATCCCACAGCGCCGTGAGCGACGAGAACACGAGCACGGTCAGCGTCACGAGCATGATGCCCGTGAGGCCCAGGGACGAGATCTCGATCGCGTTGTGAATGTCGTCCGGCGGGTTTGCCGGTACGAAGGTCGCGGCGGCCATGCCGACGAAGTGCATCGCGACCACCGCGATACCCATGACGCCAGCGCTCACGAGTTTCAATGGCGCTGCGACGCGCGTTTCGTCGCGGAAGCGAAACGCAAGCCACATGGCGACCAGTGACACGACGATCGCAATGACCACCGACAGCGTGACGATGACGTAGTTCCACTGCATCATCGCGGCCAATCGCATCGCGGCCATGCCGATGTAGTGCATCGCGGCAATGCCGCCGCCCATCACGACGCTGGCGGCGATCGAACGCGTCCACGTCCAATGCGGCGCACTGGCCACGAACAACGCCACGAATGACGCGAGCATCGCCGCCAGCAGCGACGCGTTGACCAGCGGGATGTCGTAATAGATGACCACCGGCAGGCGGAACGCGAGCATCCCGACGTAATGCATTGCCCAGATGCCCAGACCCATGCTCGCCGCGCCACCCACGAGCCAGGCGGCTTTCCTTTGCCCCGAGGCGGCAGTTGCTCGGCCAGCGAGATCCAGCGCCGCATACGACGCCAGCGTGGCTGTCAGCAGCGACAGCGCAACCAACCAGTAGTTGTACGAACCAGTCATGTGAGTGCGCCTCCACCGCGACCCAGCAACGCTTTCTTAAGTATCGTTCAGCGCGTGGATTGCATTAGGACGCATAGACGTGACCCGGACCGTGCCCTACCGCGCCAGCGGATCGGACCGCAGCTGGAACTTCATCACTTTGCTCGTGGTCCCCTTGCCCCCTTCCATATGGAAGGGCGCCCGGGTGCTGATGGTCGTCCAAAGGCCGCGCCCCTTCCAGCCCGCATTCGGATCGTCGATCCGGCCGTCCATCCACTTGGTGTAGAACCCCATCGGGTACGGCACGCGCATCACCACCCACTGGCCGTCCTTGAGCGCCAGCAGCGCCTCGGCCGCGTTGCCGGTGTTGATCGGCACGTTGGCGCCCAGCCCCAGCGTGTTGAACTGATCCACCCACGTGTAGTAGCTCGCCTCCACACTGCCGCCGTCGGTCACACCCTTGAACTGCGGCATCGGCTCCGTGTACAGCGTCCATCCTTCGGGACAATGCTGCCCGGTCGCCGTGGGCCCATTGAGCGGGCCTGTACATTTGCGCCGGTCGAAGCTGGCGAGGTGGCCGCTGGCGAGCGCGATCCACGCCACGCCATTGCGGTCGATGTCGGCGCCGCGCGGCGAAAAGCCCCGCTTCTGAGCGTCGGGGTGATTGAACGGCGGCTCGTACACTTCCACCAAGGTCGTCGCCGGCGGACTCGCGCCCGGCACCAACCGCACGATGGCGCCCGGAAAGCCCAGCGACGATCCCCAGATGGACCCGTCCGGCGCCGGCGCCACCGAATAGAAGCCCGTGGTCACGCGCTTGTCCTTTGTCGCATCGGCTGGCTGATTGGGTTCCGTGTACTCGTCCCGCTTGCCGTTGCCGTTGTAGTCCAGCACCAGCGCCGTCCAGCCCTGCGACTTCTGCTCGTCGCCAGTCTCGTCGAACGCCTTTGTGTTGAGCCAGCCCACCACCTGGCCGCCGCCGCTGGTCCACAGCGTGTTGTTGGCGTCTTCGGCGAACATGAGATGGTGCGTGCTGAAGCACGTGCTGATGTGCGTCAGCTTCTGCGTGTTGGGATCCCACACGGCCAGATGCCGTCCGGCGCGATTCACCGGAAACAGCTTGGCCGATGGATGCTCCGAGCCCGCCTTGCACCAATCCGGATTGTCCGGCGGACGCACCGTCGAGGTAATCCACACTCGGCCGCGGTCGTCGAACATCGGGTTGTGCACGTTGTTCTTGCTGGTCCACAACACCGTGTCGCCCCAATAGGCAGACGGCTTCGGCATCGCGCCCGGCGTGCCCGGCGTCGCCGGATCGCGCACGGTGAGCGGAACGCGCGAGGCCTCGTGGCGCACCGGGTCCAGCACCGGCAAATAGTCTGAGCTCAGCTCCAGCGCGCCGTACAGCTTGCCGTTGGCGTTGAGCGTCGGCTTGCGCCGATCGGTGGACACGACGTCATGCAAGTACGATTTCGGGTCAGCCCAGTCCCATTGCGTGATCACCACGTTGCGCTCGACACCCTGCGGCCGGCGCGGCGACGGCGGCACTTCGCCTGCGGCGATGCGATCGGTCCAGTCCGCGAACATGCCGAGCGTGGCGTTCTCGCCCATCTGAATGACGGTGCCGATCATGCCGCCGCCTGCCTGCCCCGACTGCACGCGGCGGTCCCACGCCGCCAGGGATGAGCTGTGCGGGCCCAGTGCCGCGGGCATCTCGCGCGTGCCTTTCGTGCCAAGCTGGTGGCAGGCGGTGCAGCCGCCGGACTTGACCAATCGGAGCAGGTGGGCTTGGCTGGCCAGCCCGGGCATGAACCCGTTGCCCGTCATACCCGTTCCCGGAAACTCGCTCTTGTCAGGGATGCGCATCAGGGAATACCAATACCCGGCCGGATAGTACTCCGCCGCCGCCCTGGCGCTCGGCGCAACGACCGCGGCGTGATTCACGGTGGCGCCCGGGGCCGCGCGCTTCTTGGGCGAGTCCACCAGGCCATAACCGCGCACCCACACGTCGTAGTTTGCCTTGGGCAGCTCGGGAATCAGGTAGCGACCGCGGTCGTCCGTGACCACGATCTTCACGTACTTCGTCGGAAGGTCCTTCGTCTCAGCGATCACCCACACGCCGGCCTCGGGGCCGTTGGGTCCGGTGACAACGCCGCTGACGTCGGCCTCCGCGCGCTGCTGCCAGAAGGACGCTGGGAGGAACGCGACGAGAAGCAGGAGGGCGCCAACGACGGCGCCAAGACGAACCGGGGTGGACGCTTTCATAGAGTCAATCTCCGTGAGCAGGCGCCTGTCATGACGCAGCCTCTATAATAGCCGCAATCCACACGCCGCCGCCGCCGGATAAGTTCCCGTCAACCACCCGCCAAGGGCATCAATGCCGCATCGAATCTCGTCGTACGTCGCGACCGCACTCCTCGCAACCAACGCTGCCGCCGCGCAATCCACCGCGCTCGTTGGCGGCACGGTCGTGGACGGCACGGGCAGACCCGCCATCGAACGCGCGGTCGTCGTCGTCACGGGCAACCGGCTTGCCTGCGTTGGTTCGGCTGCGCAGTGCGCGATTCCCTCAGGCGCCGAGCGCGTGGATGTGTCCGGACGCTTCATCACGCCTGGGCTCGTGGACGCGCATGTGCACTTCAGCCAGACCGGCTGGGTGGACGGTCGCCCAGACGGACTCCCTGCTCCCGCGATCTATCCGTACGGCGAGACATCGCGGGCGCTGCGCGCCAATCCCGCGCGCTGGTATCGCTCGTATCTCTGCAGCGGCATCACCGCGGTATACGACGTCGGCGGGCAACCGTGGACCACGGCGCTTCCGGCCAGCGCGGCGAAAGACCTGATGGCGCCGCACGTGCGCGCCGCCGGTCCGCTCATCACGCACGCCCCGCGCACAAACCTGATGGTTGACGACACCCTGTACACGTTCCTGCCGATGGCGACGTCCGCCGAAGTCCACAGCAGCGTGGCGAAGCTGAAGGCGATGGGATCGTCCGCGGTGAAGGTGTGGTATTTGGCTCCGCAGCCCGCGCGACGCGACGAACTCGATGCCCGCATGATGGAAGTCGGCGCCGCCGCAAAAGCCGCCGGCCTGGATCTCATCGTGCACTCCACCGGGCTGCGTGAAGCCAAGGTCGCGCTCCGCGCCGGCGCGGTGTTGCTGGTGCACAGCGTCGAGGACCAACCCGTAGACCAGGAGTTCCTAAACCTGCTCCTGAACAACCGCGCGACCTACGCACCGACGCTCGTGGTCGGCCGCAACGCCACGCGCGCCAGCGTGTCCATCGGACTCGGCGTCCGCTTCCCCATCGACGATCCCGGCGGTTGCGTGGACTCCAACACGGTCGCCAAGATCAACAACGTCGATCCGCTACGGGCGCTGTTGTCAGAGGATCGCCGCTCGCCCGACGCGGGATATCGCCGACTGGAAGCCGCGGGCGCACGCGGCCTGGTGATGGCCGAGAACCTCCGGCGTGTCTTTGCGGCAGGCGGGACCATTGCCACCGCGACCGACGCCGGCAATCCGCTCACTTTGCATGGGCCATCCATCTACAACGAGATGGAGGCGATGCAGGCAGCCGGCCTGTCAGCGAACGACGTGATCGTGATGTCCACGCGCAACGGCGCGCACGCGATGGGCCGCACAAAGGACTTCGGCACGCTCGAGGCGGGCAGGATTGCCGACTTGCTGGTGCTCGCCGAGGACCCGCGCGTGAACGTGCGCGCATTTCGCTCGCTCACCCACGTGATGCGCGGCGGCAAGCTGCAGCCGCAATCAGCGCTCAGGCAGGCAGCGGGACGTTGATAGTGGCCTGTTTGCAGACCGGCGGGCACTCGTCGCCGTTGGGATTCAAAACGAGGTAAGGGATGTTGTCGAGGCCAGCTGCACGGCGAGATAGTTCTCGCAGCCGATCTCCGTGCACGCTTTGGACTGCAACGGCTCGCGACACGAAGCGACTGTGGCCGGAAGTGGTCACCCGCCGTTTTCAGGACTTCCGGCCGATTACCGGGGTGGTTGCGGGACGAGAAACGCGACATCTTGCAGGCATGAACAAACGCGACTTTATCCGCACCGCCGGGGGCGCCAGCCTCGGCCTCCTCTTCGGCGACAAGCTCTGGGCCCAGTACGCCGCCCAACCCGTTGAACGCCTCGCCGAAGACGAAGCGTTCTGGGCCGCCATCCGCGGCAAGTACCGCCTCAAGCCGGACTACATCAACCTCGAGAGCGGCTACTACAGCATGCAGTCGCAGCCGGTGCTCGAGGCGTTCATCGCCCGCGTCCGCGAGGCCAACTACCACGCCGCGCACTACATGCGCGGCACCCGCGTGGCCGACAAGAACGCCGCCCGCGACCAGCTCGCCGCCTTCGGCGGCTGTGAACCCGGCGAACTCATCATCACCCGCAATACCACCGAGTCCATGGACACGGTCGTCAATGGCTACGACTGGAAAGCCGGCGACGAAGCGGTCATGGCCGTGCACGACTACAGCCACATGATCGCCCAGTTCAAGCTCGTGGCGCGCCGCTACGGCATGGTCAACACCATCGTCACGGTGCCGCTGGACCCCAAGACCGACGACGAGGTCGTCCAGGTCTACGCCAACGCCATCACGGCCCGCACCAAGCTTTTGATGGTCTGCCACATGATCAACATCACCGGACAGATCCTCCCCGTCCGGAAGATTGCAGACATGTGTCACTCGCGCGGCGTTGACGTCATGGTGGACGGTGCGCACGCGTTCGGCCACTTCGACTTCAAGCTTCCGGATTTGGGCGTGGACTACTACGGCGCCTCCCTGCACAAATGGCTCGGCTGCCCGCTGGGCACCGGCATGCTGTACGTGAAGAAGGACAAGATCCGCACGCTGTGGCCGGTCTTCGGCGACTCGGCGCCTATCGCTGACGACGACATCATGAAGCTCAACCACACCGGCACGCATCCCGTACACACCGATCTGGCAATTGCGGATGCGATCGCGTTCCACAATGCCATCGGCACGCAGCGCAAGGAAGCACGGCTTCGCTACCTGCAGAACTCCTGGGTCAACAAGGTCCGCGGCATGCCCAACGTCGTCATGAACACCCCGGCAGACCCGACGCGTTCGTGCGCCATCGCCAACGTCGGCATCGCGCGCATGAAGCCAGCGGACCTCGCCAAGACGCTGATGGACAAGTACAAGGTCTTCACCGTAGCCATCGACAACGCCGGCGTGCAGGGTGTGCGCGTCACGCCGCATGTGTTCATCCAACCCAGGGAATTGGACACCTTCGCCAGGGCAATCGGCGAACTCGCCCGCACTGTTCCGGCCTGACGCCGGAGCTGCGC
>JBBTFS010000099.1:0-2537 GCA_038060705.1 Gemmatimonadota bacterium | reverse complement strand
GCGGCAACCGTCCTAACAGGCTTGCAGAAAGTAGCTTCTGGTAGCTACTTTATAGCCATGCGCTCCGTCGGCCTGAAAGTCCTCAAGAACAAGCTCAGCGAATACGTCCGGATCGTCGCGAGCGGCGAGTCGGTGCTGGTCACCGATCATGATCGCGTCGTGGCCGAGCTGGTGCCGCCCCGCGAAGGGCGTAGCCCTGTCCTGGCGGACGCGCAGCTGGCGGAGGCCGTGCGGCAAGGCTGGGTCACACCACCGCGTCTGGTCCGCGCCGGCGCTCCCGCGCGCAAACCGATCACTACGCTCAAGGCGATCCTCAAGGATCTCGACCAGGACCGGGCGGATCGGTGATCTACCTGGACTCCTCGGTGGTGCTCGCGCAGTTGCTGGCCGAAGAGCGACACCCCGGGGACGACCTCTGGAGCCAGCCGCTCGTGTCCAGTCGCCTGCTCGAGTACGAAGTGTGGAATCGCATCCACGCGTACCGTGCAGGGGTGTCGCACGCAGAGGAGGTTCGCTGGGTGCTCGACCGCATCGCGTTCCTTGAGCTCACACCGCCGGTTCTGGCGCGCGCGCTGGAACCGTACCCGAACCGTGTTCGGACGTTGGATGCGCTGCACCTGGCGTCCGTGCTGTTCTTGCAGGCGCAGGGACAGACGGTGCGACTTGCCAGCTACGACGCCCGCCTGCTGGACAGCGCCAAGCGGCTCAAGATCCCGGCGTTCGAACCGCGCTGACGTACGGGCACCGCGGCAGCCGCATTGATCCGGGGCGCCAGATGACGATTCCACCCTCTCCGCTCTACTCTTCGGCAGATCACTCGGAGGAGCGATTTCGGCAACGCCGCAGCGGCCTTGAACGCGGCGCAAGTGACGACGATGGACCTGGATTTCTTTTTTCGGGCTACGCCCAGCAACCTCCGGAAGATCCGCCGCATCGCTGACGACCTGGATGGCGTGGTTTTGCGCCCCTACTGTCCCGCGTCGGCATTGCTCAGACTGACCCGTGATGGGGACGCGTTGCAGTTCGACTTCATGTCAAGCATCAGCGGTGTGCGGTCATATGAAGGCGTGCGCGCCCGTGCCTCGGAGGTGCGCTTCGGCAAGGGCGTGCTGCGGGTCGCCGCCCTGAGTGACATCATCCGCAGCAAGGAAGTCGCCAACCGACCGAAAGATCGGGCGGTCCTCGAGGTGCTCAAGCGCACTGTTCGCGAGAGTGAGGCAATGTATGAGGCCAAACCGAAGCGCCGTCGCCGCTAGAAAGCGCACGCGGGCGCGGCCGCTCTACCAGCTGTCAAAGCGCGTGCGCGAGGCGCTCGAACGTGAGTCCGACCGGGCCCTGGGCCAGCAGATCCGGGGGCGCCTCGCCCTGCCGATGCACAAACGCGTCTGGTTCCTTCGCGTGTGGTTGCCGGACGGCAGCGGGTCGCACCTGTAGCAGCCAGCAATCGCAACTGCGGCCCTGGCGTCCCGGATGCCGCGCCCTGCTTACCTGCGCTCGAAGACGATATTGCTGAACGCGGCCGTCAACAGGGGCACCATCGCGACGTTGGCTGCCACGTGCACCTTGGCCACGCGCGCGAACTTGTCCGGATCAGAGTCCTGCGATTGCTTCATCATTGCGCCCGTCACGGCGGCCGTGGTGAAGGCGGCGCCATGCGCCAACGCCAGCCAGCGGTGCGCCTTGTGTCGCGTGCGCGGCCGGGAGGACGGCCGGTCGCGAATCGTCACGTTGTAGGTCGCCAACGCCGCGGCACCGGCATAGCTGTAGATGCCGACGCTCACGAGCGCTCGATCGAGTGTCCGCGCCGGAGCATTCCGCGTACCTCCGTCCGGGCAACATGCGGCCGGGTCCATGAGCTTGCCCAGATTGCCGCTGGCGGCGCCGACGACCAGGGCCGTGCCAAAGGCGCCGAGCGCCACGCTGCCAAGCGTGCGGTGCACGCGAATCAACCTGTCAGGGCGCGGCTCCTGCGCTGCCCTTGCAAGCGCCATCGGTTCCCGCGATGGCGAAGCCATGGCCGCGTGGCGAACGATTTGCTGTGCATCCGCGGTATCCGCCGCCGACATTGCGAGAGCTGTCGCGGCAACGATCCGGAGAACGACTGGAAAACGCATGCGGTGCCTCGGTTAACGGTAGTTGCCGAACTTGAGCTCCACGCCAAAGTCGCCGGCGCGGAGCACTGCCATCGCGCTCTGGAGTTCGTCCTTGGACGGCGACGACACGCGCACCTGATCGCCCTGGATCGACGCCTGCACCTTCTTGAGCTTGGCGTCCTTGATCGCGGCCGAGACCTTCTTGGCCGTCTCGCCGTCGAGCGCGGTCTTGAGCTTGATCTCGCGGCGCACCGTGTCGTTGCCCGCTGGAGTGATCTCGCCGATGTCGAGGTTCTTCACCGACACGTGGCGCTTGATGAGGCGAGTCTGCACGATGTCGAGGAGCGCCTTCATCTGAAAATCGTTGTCGGCGACCAGCACCAGCATCGCCTCAGCGCGCTTGAACTCCAGCGTCGCCTTGCTGCCCTTGAAGTCGTAGCGCTG
>JBBTFS010000098.1:0-11021 GCA_038060705.1 Gemmatimonadota bacterium | reverse complement strand
GGCGAGTTTCCATGAGAATGACAAGTCCCAGTTCCGTCCCGACCGCCGGGCGCCGTATCGCCGCGATTGACGTCGGATCCAACTCGATCCGCATGATCGTCGCCGACGTGCGCCCCGACGGCGCCATGGACGTCGTGGACGAAATGAAGGCGCACCCGCGGCTCGGCCGCGGGCTCGACGCGAGCAACGCGCTGCACCCCGAGTCCATGGCCCTGGCTGTGGACGGCATTCAGCGCATGGTGACCCTGGCCAAGCAGCTCGGCGCGCACCGCATCGAGGCCGTGGCCACGAGCGCTGTGCGCGATGCGCAGAACGCTGAGCTGTTTCTGGCGCGCGTGAAGCAGGCGACGGGCATCAAGCTCCGCATCATCAGTGGCGACGACGAGGCGCGCCTCATGTTCCGCAGCGCGCTGGCGCACTTCGACCTCGGCGAGGGCCGCTCAGTCATTATGGACATTGGCGGCGGTTCACTGGAACTGGCGCTCTCGGCCGAGGGCGTCGTGGACCGGCTGACGTCGCTACCGTTGGGCGCGATCCGCCTCACGGAGCGCTACCTCGACGAGCCGTCTCCGAAGCGGATGCGCAAGCTGCGCAAGGCCGTTCGCAAGGCAATCAAGCCCATCATCTCGGGCCGCAACTGGCGCGGCGCGCGTGTCATCGGATCTGGAGGCACGTTCACCAACCTCGCCGGCCTCTGGCTACACCGGAAAGGCGCGTTCAACGCCATGTCCGTGCACGAGACCGCCATTCCGCGCGCGGACGTCGAGCACATTCTGGACCAACTCTGCGAGATGAGCGACGAGGAACGCCGCGCCACGCCGGGCATCAATCCCGACCGCGCCGACATCATCGTCGCCGGCGTGGCGGCCGTTGCCGAAGTCCTGTCGCGCGTGGATGCGCGCGAAGTGATCGTGTCACGCTACGGAATTCGCGAGGGCCTGCTGCTCGAAGCCGCCAAGGTCACGCCGCAAGTCGCCGACCCGGGCGAAGCGCGCGATCGGTCCGTGCGCGAACTCGCCGAGCGCTGTCACTTCGAAAAGAAGCATTCCATGCAGGTGCAGACGCTGGCGCTGCAGCTTTTCGACGCCATCGGCCCGCGCTTGGGGCTTGGTGCCGACGACCGGCGCATCCTCCAGGATTCGGCTTTGCTGCACGACATCGGCTACCACATCAACTACGACCGGCACCACAAGCACTCATATCATCTCATCCTCCACGCCGAACTGCTGGGTGTGACGCCGGAGGAGCAGGTGATGATTGCGAACGTGGCCCGGTATCACCGTGGCGCCGAGCCGAACAAGGAGCACTCGGAGTACGCAGACCTGGACAAGCACCTGCGCTCGCGCGTGAAGCGGCTTGCGGCGATCCTGCGCGTTGCGGACGGCTTCGATCGCGGACACGTGAGCGCCGTGGGCGGCTTCAGGGTACGCTGGCTTCAGCGAGCGCTGCGCATCACACCGGAGCCGGCGCGCGCCAGCGCGAATCTGCGCCTCGAGCTCTGGGGCGCGCATCGCAAGTCGGCGCTCCTCGCCGGCATCGTCGAGCGCCCCGTGGAGATTGTCGCGCCCGACGGCGCGGCGTTGAGCTCGGACCAGGTCGGCGCAGAGTAGCCGAGCGCGGCCGCGCGCGCGGCGATTGTAACAGTGGGTGGCGACCCCGCTGCGCGCCGCGTAAGTCTGTGCCGTGGCCGCAGCCCCTGAACTCTCCGCGGAACTGCTCAGCGCGCCCGCGTCGCACGCGGTGCGCGCGATTGCCGCTGCGCGCCTGGCCGACGTGCGGGATGCGCTGGGCCGGCTGTCGTCCGGTGACGACGAGACCTTGCACGCGCTGCGGGTTGCGCTGCGTCGGCTGCGCACCTGGCTGCGCGCCTATCGGCCGCAACTCGAGGACACGGTGAAGAAGAAGGCGTACCGGCGCCTGACTGGCATCGCCGACGCGACCGGCAGCGCGCGCGACGCCGAAGTGGCGCTGGACTGGATCACCGCCATGCATGACCTGGCACCCCGGGAGAAGCCGGGCGCGCGTTACGCCGCCGAGCTGTTGCGGGCCGAGGGCGAACGCGCGCGCGCGGCAGCCCGCAAGGCGGTCGGCGCGGACCTGCCGGACGTCCTGGAAACGCTCGAAAAGCAGCTGGGGTCCTATTGGCTTCGCCATCGCCTCGCCACGCCCCAGCGCGTGCCCGGGATGGCCGCGGTCAGCCGGCATGTGCTCGAGCAGCACGCGGATCGCTTTGGGCAGGCCCTGCGGCGCATCAAGGGTTCCTCGGATATCCGCGGCGTTCATCGGGCGCGCATCGCTGCAAAGCGGCTGCGCTACCTTCTCGAGACGCTCGATCCGGGCAGCGGTGCCGACAAGCTCGTTGCCGGCCTGTCCGACCTTCAGGACATGCTCGGCGTCGCGCACGATGGCAATCGCGTCACCGAGCATCTGCTTGGCATCGTTGGGGCGACCGCCAAGCTGGACGCGCGTCGGGCCGCGTCGCCTGACGTGGCGGCACAAGCCGCCGCCGCGCCACGTTTTTCGCGGGTTCGACCAGGGCTCGTGGCACTGGCCGACCGAGCGGAGCAGGGAGGCCGGTCCGGCTTCGACGCATTTCGACGCCATTGGCGCAAGCGCCAGCTCTCGAGTGCGGTCAACAGCGTCAAGTCGGTGGCACGATCGCTCGGAGACTGAGGTGCGGCTCGTTCAGCTTCGGGCACGGCATTGCAGCCTTGGCTGACTGAAGGCCAGGACGTTACCCGCATGTTGCGGCGTCGTCGCGTCGCCAGACGAATGTTGACGCGTCTGCCAAGGAAGGCATCATGAAGAACGATCGCATCTATCAGATCGAAATCGCTGGACCGTTCGCGACACTCTATGTGGTTCGTCAGATCACGGCGGCTGCGCGCGCGCAGCTGCTGGGCGCCTGCGAGGCGCTGCCGCCATACGTGCAGGTCCTGTGCGTCAGCGTGCACGATCACTGGCAGTTGGGCTCGGGCTCGTTGACCGTGATGGCCGAACTCAAGCGCTACTGGCTCGCCACCCGGCCCAAGGGCGCGTTTCGGCTGGGCGGCGCCTTGTCGTTCGAGTCCGCCGGTGAAATCGATCGCGCTGCGGCCGGTGCCGCTTAGTTCCGGTTAGGGCCGGGGCGGCGCCTTCTTCTCCGCCCGGTCCTCGTCCTCTGCCCGGTCACGAGCGCGTGACCGGGACAGCAACCAATTGCTAGCTCTCAGTCCAGAGATCGGAGCCAACGGCGCCCTCGACGATGCCCCACGAGTTCACGAGCAGCAGCTCGTGACTTGGCCGCGCGACGCCTGACGGCGTCCGCTGCAGCCAGCGACCGTCGGAGCGCAGTTCCCACGACTGACGGTTGTCCGACAGGTACAGTGCAAGCAGCGCGCCCAGTCGTTCGTGCAGCGCGGGCTTCTCCACCGGCACCACCGCCTCGACGCGGCGGTCGAAATTCCGCGGCATCCAGTCGGCTGAGCCGATGTAAAACTCAGGCGCGCCGCCGTTGGCGAAGTAGAACACGCGCGAGTGCTCCAGGAACCGCCCCACGATGCTCAGCACACGGACGGTGTCTGACAGCCCCGGCACCTGCGGTCGGAGGCAGCAGATACCGCGCACCAGGAGGTCGATCTTCACGCCGGCCTGACTCGCGGCGTACAATGCGTCGATCGTCGGCGGGTCCACCAGCGCGTTCATCTTGGCCACGATGTGGGCACGCTTGCCCGCGCGAGCGTTCTCCGCTTCGCGCTGGATCAGCTCGATGAACCTCGACCGCAGGAACTCCGGCGCCACGATCAGCTTTCTATAGATGCGCTGCCGCGCGTAGCCCGTCAGTGCGTTGAAGAGGTCGCTTACATCCGCGCCGATGGACGGGCTGCACGTCAGCAAGCCGACATCCGTGTACAAGCGCGCGGTGCGCGAGTTGTAGTTGCCGCTGCCAAGGTGCACGTACCGGCGCACCCCGTCCGGCTCGCGCCGCACCACGAGTGCCACTTTCGCGTGGATCTTGAGCGCCGCGCTCCCGTACGCGACGTGGATGCCGTAGTCCTCCAGCGTCCGGGCCCACGTGATGTTGTTGGCCTCGTCGAAGCGCGCCTTGAGTTCCACCAGCACGGCCACCTGCTTGCCTTGCTGCGCCGCGCGGATCAGCGAATCGACGATCGCCGAGTCGCCGCTGGTGCGGTACAACGTCATCTTGATCGCCAGCACGTTGTCGTCGTCGGCGGCTTCGTCCAAAAAGCGCTCGACGCTGGCCGAGAACGAGTCGAACGGATGATGCACCAGGACGTCGCCGTCCTTGATGACGTCGAAGATCGAACGCAGTGGGTCGCGCAGTTCGGCGGGCACCGTCGGCTGATAGGGCGCGGGTTTCAGCGCCGGGAGGTCGAGATTCGTGAACGGCATCAGGTCGCCCAGGTCCAGCAGCGGGCCCGCGTCGACGACGTCGCGCTCCACCAGCGGTGCGCTGCCGGCGCCCTCGCCGCGCAGTTCGTCCAGCAGCAGTTGCCGCATGTCTTCCGGCATGCCGGTCTCGACTTCGATGCGCACCACCTCGCCAAAGCGCCGCTGAAAGACCTGTTCTTCGATGGTTGCGAGCAGATCCTCAGGCTCCTCGGCGTCCGGAATCTCGAGGTCAGAATACCGCGTGAGCCGAAAGACGTGGTAGCTGGCCACGTCGTAGCCGGAGAAGAGCGCGCTCAGGTTGGCGCCGATCACCTGTTCCAGCGGCACGAAATGCGTGGGCCGCCCGCTCACCGGCACCCAGCGTGGCAAGCTCTTGGGCACCTTCACGCGCGCGAGGTGTTCTTCTCCGGTCGCCGGGTCGCGCAACCGGACCGCCAGCGACAGCGAGAGATTCGAGATGTACGGGAACGGATGTCCCGGATCCAGCGCCAGCGGCGTCAGCACGGGGAACACTTCACGCTCGAAGTATTCGTCCAGCGCGCCGAACTCCGCGGGCGTGAGCTTCTCGATGTCCGCCAGTCGCACGTCGTGTTCGCCCAGGCGGTCCAGCAGGTCCGCGAGACACGCCTGTTGTGTGTCGAGCAGCACCGCTACGCGCTGCCAAATCGCATCCAGTTGCTGCTGCGGCGTGTGTCCGTCGGGCGACGCCTGAGTCACGCCGGCCGCCATCTGTCGCTTCAGGCCGGCGATGCGGACCATGAAGAACTCGTCCAGGTTGCTGCTGAAGATCGAAAGGAACTTCACGCGCTCCAGCAGCGGCGTGCGTTCGTCCGTCGCCTCGTGCAGGACGCGCGCATTGAAGTCCAGCCAGCTCAGCTCGCGGTTGAAATACGGGCCGAGTTGTGGCGAGGAGGCGAGCGCCTTGGCGGCAAGACTCGGTCGCTGTGGACCGTGGGGCTCGGAGCCCGGCTTCTGCGCGGTAGTCATGAACGGGAGGGGACCAAGAATCTCGACTCGCAGCGAAACGTGCCGCAACGCGAGCGCCGTATCAGTCCTGTATCAAGCTACATCGCACCAACATTGGTCACGGTACAGTTTGAGGGTTGACGGACGGCGAGAGGGTAGTATCGTCCGCGTAACCCTATGCCAGCCAAGAAGAAGCCCCTGTTGCCCCGTCCCTTGGACGTGAACGAGATCGCCTTCCGGTTCGTCCGGCAGGTGACCGGGGAGCCTGTTGAGAGCGCGCCGGTAGACCATAGCGCTGCCGCAAAACTCGGAGCGCGTGGTGGCCGCGCTGGCGGTAAGGCGCGGGCCAAGAAACTGACCCCCGCGAAACGAGCGGAAATAGCCCGGAAAGCGGCCCGCTCACGGTGGGGCAAACAGACTCCGAAGTAGTCCAGCCACAAAATACGGCTTGGCCTTGACATAAAGCCGCTTTATGGCTTTCGTGCTCCATCGAAGGTTCACCTCCTTCATGGAGTAAGGCCATGGAGCCGATAAGGCTGAAGTTGAAGTCGGGTATTCACGAGTTTGAAATTGAGGGCGACCCGGAGTCCGTAGCCGCCGAGGCTGCAATCTGGCGCGAGTGGGTTGCGAGTCCGGGTGCGCCGAGTGCCAGCCCGCCCGTGGCACCGAGTCCGCCACCAGCGGCAGCGCCCCAGGTTCCGGCGCAAGTCGCGAATGGAACGGCCAACCCCGATGCTGACGCCAGCAATGAGGATCGTCGGATGTACGCGAAGATCTTCAAGCATGATGGGCGCGTTGTCTCGTTGACCGTCATCCCGCCGGGCGCACAACGCATGGCTGACGCGTTGCTCATGGTGCTGTTCGGGCAATTCGTGTTCAACGGCGGCGAGCCGGTCACTGGCCAGCAGTTGGGCGACGGAATGCGAATGTCCGGGACGCCCGTTGATCGCGTGGACCGCGCATGGGGCGCGCATATGGATACGAACGTGCTCGCGAGCGGTGTTCACCGCGGAATCCGCTACCGCTTGACCAACACGGGCCTGGCGCGAGCGCGGGAAATCGCTAAAGCGATGCTGGACGTGGTGCCGTAAAGCCGAACGCCGCACCGGGAGTAAGGCCCGGCACGGTGTCGGTGTTGTAACCCCTAGTAGCTCAATCGGATAGAGTACCCGGCTACTAACCGGGATGTTGTGGGATCGTGCCCCACCTAGGGGATCATAGCGTAGTAAATGTGCCTAGACCTATTGGCTGGGTCAAGTCTGCGTTTAAGCGGTGACGCAGTAGGGGTTTACGGCTTGCCATTGCCATATGCTTGACCGAGTAGTATATTTTGACCATGAACAAGCTCAACACGGCCAAGCGGGCGGCGATCCTGAAGGCGCTCTGCGAAGGTGTCTCGGTCAGTGCTACGTCCCGACTGACGGGCGCGTCCAAGGTGACCATCCTGCGCCTCTTGGAAGCGATTGGCCCTGCCGCCCTCGCCTACCAGAACGCCGCCTTTCGGAACCTCCCGACCCAGCGCGTACAGGCAGATGAGCAGTGGGCCTTCATCTACTCCAAGGACCGCAACACGCCGCCTGAACTGCGCGAGACTGGCGAGCGGGGCGACTGCTGGACTTGGGTGGCGATTGACGCCGACTCCAAGCTGGTGATTACGTGGCGCGTCGGTCGCCGCGATGCTGAGAATGCCGTCATTTTCATGGACGATCTCGCGGCCCGCGTGAAAGGTCGCATCCAGCTCACAACCGATGCGCTGGGCGCCTACTTCCGTGCCGTCGAGCAAGCGTTCGGCATTCACGGCGTGGACTACGCCCGCTTAGTGAAGGTGTTCGGCCAGAGTTTCGAGAGTGGCCCGAGTCGGCGCTACAGTCCCGCGCAGGTGGTCGGCACCGAAGTATTGCCGGGAATGGGTGACCCGGACCCCAAGCACATCAGCACGTCATTCGTCGAGCGCGTGAACCTCACGACGCGCATGCAGAACCGCCGCTTCACCCGACTGACGAACGCTTTCTCGCGGAAGCTGGCGAACCACATGCATGCGATCGCGCTTCACTTCTTCTACTACAACTTCTGCAAGGCGCACGCCTCGCTTACCAAAACGGCGGGCGGGATTCACCGGACTCCGGCGATGGCGGCGGGCGTCACCGATCACGTCTGGACGCTGGATGAATTCGTCGGCTTGCTTGGCGACTAGAACATCTGGTCAAACATCTTGTGGGGGCCGATCCAGAACCATCGCATTGTGTCACCGTCGCGCTGGCCGACTGCGCGGTAGGCTGGCTGTCGGTCGTATGGGTCAATGCGAATCGACCAACAATCGCGCCGACTATTCAGACGCTTGAAGTTTAGGTAGCGGGTGCCGGGATCAGCCTTGAAGTCGCGGTATGCCTGTCGAGCCAAATTCCTCGCGGGCCGCGGAAGCTTCTTGAAGCGATCTACGAATTCCTGGAAGACCGTCGAGGTGATAGCCAGAGGCGCAGATGCCTCCGTCAGTCTTCCAGTTCGTCTAGATCAAGAGGCCTGTCCTCGCCGCGCCGAGCACGTTCTGTCAGGCTGGCGAGCAGAGCATCAAGCGCGTCGGAGTGACGAGCAGCAACGGCGTCCCATTCTGCGTCCTCCAGGGCCAAATACGCCGCAGTGACGGGTTGGGGCTCGCTACTGACGTAGCGCACGGGTGCCCACGACGTCAGCGTCGCTCCCATCAAAAGTTCAATGGAATCGCTAGTCTGGGTGCGACGATAAATCATTGCGGTCATCGGGACGCTGGCTCGGTCTTGTTTGCTGCTAGCAACTGCTCGCCTACCTCGTTGAATGCTTTTTGGATCTTGTGAAACGTAGACTCAGAGAAGGCGAGACGCGCGACCACTTGGATCTCTGCCGAATCCGGAGCTGTCCCATCGGGGCGGGGCAACGGTATTTGCGTTTGTCCAAGGGTGACATACACAAGGCCGCCAGCCGCTGACAACAGGGCCTCGCTCACAGTCTGGAGTGGAGCTTCGCTAGAAACCCACCGCGTCTTGAGTTGAAGCGGTTTGTCGGGAGTCGCAAAGGATTTAGCCATATGATTCCGCGCTAGTATACACCGGACGCCCAACTCCGCCAGCGCGTTTCAGATGGGCCGACTGTAACGGATCTAACTGTATAGTGACCCCAACATTCGCCCTCGTGTTGGCGAGCAAGTCCACAGCAATTCACATCTGTGGACTGGATGTTCTCAACTCCTGGACGACGGTGACTGGTGACTGGTGACTGGGCGTATGCCTATGATGTACAAGTAGTTACGAGTCACCAATCACCAGTCATAAGGCACCAGAAGGACCTAAGTATATTGGTAGCAATAAGTAACCATTCGTTGACCGAGTTGTGATGTGTCGCACGCAGGTTCGTGATGTACGCACTGCAAACGGTTAAGCTACAAGCAGTTAGGGTACGACTGGCGCGGTTTCACGAGTCCGGATAGCATACGCGCCCACTCCATAACTGTTCTCGGCGGCGCTGCGCGCCGGTTTGCCGTTGTTCCTTGATCGTGAGAGAAGCCGCCCAGCGGCCTTGATTCCTTAAGACAAACGACGCTAAGGACCTGAACAACCAAGGAACAGCTGTGAATCCGCTGCGTTCCACGCCGCGGCCGAGTACAACCCGGAAAGCGCGAAACAAATGACTCTTCCAATCAATCCCCCCACGGGCCCAGTCACTCTCACGAACAACGCCCGTACCGTTCTCGAAAAGCGCTACCTCATCAAGAACGAAAAGGGCCAGGCGGTGGAGCAGCCGGAGGATCTCTTCTGGCGCGTCGCGACCGTCGTCGCCGACGCGGACAGGCGCTACGGCGCCAGCGAGGGCGCGGTCACCGAGGTGGCGGAGCAGTTCTACTACCTGATGACGCAGCGGCGGTTCATCCCGAACTCGCCAACGCTCATGAATGCCGGCCGTCCCCTGGGCCAGCTCTCGGCGTGCTTTGTCCTGCCCGTGAACGACGCGCTGTCCAACGGCAAGGACGGCATCTACGACACGCTCGCGGCCATGGCGCTCATTCACCAGAGCGGCGGTGGCACGGGGTTCGGCTTTTCGCGTTTGCGTCCGTCCGGTTCCATGGTGCGTTCCACCACGGGCGTCGCGTCCGGTCCGGTTTCATTCATGAAACTCTATGACGCGTCCACCGACGCGGTGAAGCAGGGCGGGACCCGCAGGGGGGCCAACATGGGCATCCTGCGCGTGGATCACCCGGACGTCATGCAGTTCATCACGTGCAAAGAAGACCTGACGCAGATCACGAACTTCAACATCTCCGTCGCCATCACCGACGCGTTCATGACGGCGGTGCGTAACAAGTCTGCTTACGACTTGATCGATCCGCACTCCAGGAAGGTCGTGGGTCAACTCGACGCGCAGATGGTGTGGGACAAGATGATAGTGGGGGCATGGAGGACTGGGGAACCCGGTGTGTTCTATATAGACGAGGCCAACAAGTACAACCCGGTGCCGCACCTCGGCGCATACGAGGCGACCAATCCGTGCGGCGAACAGCCACTGCTCCCGTACGACGTCTGCAATCTGGGTTCGATCAACGTTGGCCACTACGTCGCCGACGGAAAGCTCGACTGGGATGCGTTCCGTCGTGACGTGCATCTCACCACGCACTTTCTCGACAACATCATCGACGTCAACAGGTATCCGTTGCCGGAGATCGATTCGTTGTCGAAGCGGATCCGCCGTATCGGGCTCGGCATCATGGGTTTTGCCGACGCGCTGGTGCGGCTGGGGATTGCGTACGACACGCCGGAAGGCGTGGAGTTTGGTCGTCGCGTCATGAAGTTCCTGGACGACGAGTCCAAAAAGGAGAGCGAGCGCCTCGCGGCAGCGCGTGGACCGTTCTCCGAGTGGGCGCGCAGCATCTGGGGGCCGGATGAAACAGCAGCAAGAGACGCTGCCGGTCATCGTGTCAGACCCATGCAGATGCTCCGCAATTGCAATGTTACGACCGTAGCACCAACCGGTACTATCTCGATCATTGCTGGGTGCTCGAGCGGACTGGAGCCGCTGTTTGCCGTTGCGTTCATGCGCAATCAGGCCGGTGTGCAGATGCCGGACGTGAACGAGGACTTCGTGCGCATCGCCAAGAGCGAGGGCTGGTACTCGGAAGAGCTCATGGAGCGCATCGCCAAGACCGGCTCGGTGACTCACCCGGAAGTGCCGGAGCGTTGGCAGCGCGTGTTTGTCACCGCCAACGAGATCGCGCCCGAGTGGCACATCCGGATGCAGGCCGCCTTCCAGGAGTACTGCGACTCGGCGATCAGCAAGACCACCAACTTCTCGCACGCTGCCAGCGTGGAAGACGTGCGCGCCATCTACGAGTTGGCGTATGAGATGCGCTGCAAGGGCGTCACGGTGTATCGCGACGGTTCGCGCGACAACCAGGTGTTGTCCACTGGCAAGACCACGGATGCCGCCGCGGCGCGTACCGGCGACGCCATGGGTGGCCGTGCGGAGAAGGAGCGCATCGCCGAGCTGATTGGCACGATGGCCGAGCGCGACGCCGAAATCGAGCGCTTGAAAAGCGCGCTGTTCACCGTGGAAGCAGAGAACCTGAATCGGCGGCAAAAGCGGTCCAGGCCCAACAAGCTCCGCGGCACCACGATCCGCAAGGAAACGCCGCTGGGCGT
>JBBTFS010000097.1:0-8212 GCA_038060705.1 Gemmatimonadota bacterium | reverse complement strand
GACCGTCCGTCCCCAGCAGGATGCCTTCCTCACGCATCCGGTTCACGACGTACGACGCCTCCTCGCCCGCGGGCTCCAGCGTCGCCTTGTCGCGCACGAGCTCGACGCCAAGGAAGAGGCCTGATCCACGCACGTCGCCCACAATGGGAAAGCGCCTCACGAACGAACGCAACGCCGTGAGCATCCGCGCACCCACGGCGCGAGCGTGTTGCGGGAGCCGCTCGTCTTGCGTCACTCTCAGAACTTCCAGGCCGACGACCGCCGACACGGTGCTGCCTCCGAACGTGGAGAAGAACTCCATGCCGTTGTCGAAGCTGGCGGCGATCTGCGGCGTCGTCACCACCGCGCCTATCGGGTATCCGTTGCCGATGGGCTTTCCGAGCACGACGACGTCCGGCACCACGCCTTGCTGCTGGAATCCCCAGAAATGTGTGCCGATGCGACCGTAGCCGGTCTGCACCTCGTCCGCGATGCAGACGCCGTGCGCCGCGCGCACGTGCGCGTACACAGCCTTCAAGTACCCCGGCGGCAAAGCAATCTGACCGCCGACGCTCGGCAGGGACTCGGCGATGTACCCGGCAAGACCGACGTCGAGCTTGGTGATGTGCGCGATGGTCTGACGCACATCGTCCGCATATTTCGCGCCGGCCCTGGCATCGCCGCGCTTGTACCGCCCGCGATAGTCGTCCGGCACGGGCACCGGATGCACCCACGACGGCGCGCCGTCGCCGCCCGCGCTGTTGTGCTTGTATGGACTCAGGTCGATGAGCGCGGTGGTGATGCCGTGATACGCCGCGTCCAGCACGATCATGTCGCGGTTGCCGGTGTGGGCCCGCGCCAATCGCAGCGCCAACTCGTTCGCCTCGCTGCCGGAGCTCACGAAGAAGACCTTCGTGAGCGGCGCGGGCAGGGTGGCGCACAGCTCGGATGCGAACTGATTCACGGCGTCGTGGAGATACCGCGTGTTCGTGTTCAGCACCGACATCTGCGCCGCAGCGGCGGCGACGATGCGTGGGTGTGAGTGGCCGACATGTGGCACGTTGTTGTACGCGTCGATGTATTTCCGGCCGGCGTCGTCCCACAGATACTGCATGTGCCCGCGCACGACCTTCACGGGATCGCGATAGGCGACGCTGAGGTTGGCGCCGAGTGTGGCGCGACGCGCGGCGAGCGTCGCGGACTTGGTGGGCAGCGGCGCCGGAATACGCTTGGCCGGCAGACCCAGCAATGGCGAGGGATCTGGACACAGTGACAACCAAACGTCCTTCTGCGACGGGCGGGCGACACCGGGGAAGTCCGTGCCCAGGTCCAGCAAACCGGTGGTGAGCTGGAAGTGCAGGTGCGGAGTCCAGCCGCCGTTCTCTTTGGGCGTGCCGAACGCGCCGATGCGCTGGCCAGCCGCTACGAGATCGCCCGCCTTGAGACCTTTGAGTGACGACCGGCTCAGGTGGCCATACAAGGTATGAAACGTGACTCGTGATTCGTGACTCGAAGCTCGGTTGCCGAGTTCGTGCTTCAGGATGATCACGCCGCCGTAGTCGAGATGCGCGGCGTTGTACTGTGCCGCGACGACGACACCCGCGAGTGGCGCGTGTACTGGCGTGCCAGCCTTTCCAAACAGATCGACGCCCAAGTGCACGGTGCGACGCTCGCCGGGTGCGGCTTGCGAATCTGCGAAAGCCGGCACGGAGTACAAGAGTCGCGCCTCGCCGTATCCGCCAAACACCACCTTGGCGCCTGCGGCCTTCATCGCGGCGAAAATGCGCTCGGTGATCGCGGGTTCGGCGTTCTCAATCGCGTTGCCGCTTACCAGCGCGCTGGCGACGTCCAACGGAATCGGCATCGTGGTGGCTGCGTCGAGTCTGCGGCCGAGCACCGGCTTGAACGACTTGGCCCTGCGCTTGATGTACGCGGCGACATTGGAGGCGCTCGGCGATGCGTCCACGCCGCCCGCGATGCGGAACGCCATCTCGGCGAAGTGCGGATGGATGCCCGCGAGCACTGGCAGTGTTTGCGCGATCGCCTTCTGACTGACCGAGAGGTACGCGTCGGCCGGGCGCCTTCGGGTCTGCTCGGCCGCGACACACACCGACGTGGCTAACCGCAGACGAATGAGACCAAAGAGTACACCGTACTCGCGGTCGCTCAACGACCGATCGAGTGTATAGCCTCGCACGACATCACAAACTGCAGTGAGCGGATCGCGCTGGCCCAGGCACGCATAGGTCGCCGCGATGGCAAGGTCGCCAACCGTCCAGCTGTAGACTATGTCGCCGAAGTCGAGGATCCCTGCCACGCGCTGATGCCGTGTGTACACGTCGCCGTCGTCACGGACGATGATGTTGAAATCGTTGCAGTCGTTGTGGACGACGGACCTGGGCAGGCGCCCCACCAGTGGCGTGATGTGGATGGCAAAGTCGCCGAGCACGCGGAGGACGAGCGGCTTGAGTCTCTTGTCGCGCACCAGCGCGATGCGCTCGGCGCAGACGTCGAATCCGCGAGCCAAGTCCCAGTAGAACTCGCGGTGTGTGGCCGGAAGGTCAAAGCCTTTGAGCGCGTTCGTCATCCGCGCGACACCACGGCCCAGGTCCTCGCGGTACGCGGTGGACTGGTATTTCACGCTGCCGGCCGGCGTGCCCGGAATCCACGATACGAGGCGGACGAAGTGCCGCGCGTTGCCGTGCCCGGGCGTCTCCGTCAACAACGCGCCCGACGTCAGCACGCGTTGGGCCAAGCCTGTGCGCTCGGCCACGAGCATCATGGCCCGGTTTTGCGCCTCGATCAGTCCCTGCGGCTCGGAAGCGTTGGAGATCTTGAGCACCGACCGGGCGCCGTCCGGGGAGGTCAGCAGGAAGTTCTGGTCGCGCTCGCTGGTGAGCTGTGTCGCGGACGCGGTCAGCGAAAAATGCTCGCGCGCGAGAATTGCGGCGTCAGCCTTGGTAAAACGCGGCGCTTGGGACAGGAGGTCCATGTCTCGCGCAAAGATAGTCGTCGTTCGGCGTCCTCGGATTCAGGCAGTTCAAAAAGAACGATGCTGGAATTGCGGATGCCGAGGATTGCCGCGTTCGTCGGACTCGCCGCCGCCGTGCTGGTCGCCGCAGTGCCCGGAAGTCAGCCTAGGTCGTGGTCTGGGCGTGCGTGCGGGAATTGCTCGGCGCGGCGTCAGCCATGGCACGCAGTTCGACCAGCCGAGCGGAAACTTCGTTGACTGCCAGTCGAACGGCCGCGGGATCCACGCATGGCATGATCAGCACGCCGTCCGCGCCCATGCCGGGGGCGGGGAAGTACAACTCGTAGCGCCCGCCGCTGCGCGACAGCATCCGGCGCCGGTCGATGAGCAGTTCGTAGTCGTCCGCCCACGAGACGCTGCGCTGCATGTCGGAGCACACCACGAGGTGGTAGTGTCGCAAACGCAGGCGCGCAGTGGCCTCACCCAACGAATTCACCGCGAGCACGGCGTAGCCGGCGCGGCTCAAATCGGCGCGAAGCGTCTTGCGAAGCGTGGTATTGCCCTGGATGAGCAGCAACCCGGGTGCAGCAGTCGTCGCCATCGGTCCTCCGTGGAGAGCTAACCCCACGGTTGGCGAGCACGGTCACACACAAACTGTGCTGGACTGGCAATACAGTACGCTGACGCGTAGATATTCATCGAATCATGAGTGAACTTCGCGCGGCATTCATGCGACTGCGACGCAGCCCGGGTTTTTCGCTCGGCGCGGCACTATCGCTGGCGCTGGGCATGTCGCTGGCCACGGCGGTGTACAGTGTCGTGGCAGCCGCATGGCGGCCGCTTCCGTTTTCCGACCCGGACCGGCTCATCATGCTGTTCGAGATGGGCAGGCCGGGGCTGTCCATGTCGTCGTCGCGCGTGCCAGCGCGTCATCTGCTGGCGCTGCGGACTGAGGCGTCGTCCCTTGGCTCGGTCGCGGCTTGGCGTGAGTACTACACGCTGCTGGGAGAGAGCGGCGGCGCCCGGCAGGTCACGGGCATCTCCATCACGGAGAACCTCTTCTCAACACTGCTCGTCAACCCGATGATCGGTCGCGCGTTCACGCAGGCCGACCGCGGCGCCAAAGTGGTCATGATGTCGCACGTGCTGTGGACGTCCCAGTTCGGGAGCGCGCCGGACATCGTGGGGATGACTGTGCGCATCAACGCCGAGCCGTTCACCGTGATTGGCGTGATGGGACCGCAGTTCGATTTCCCCCGGGGAACGCGACTGTGGTACTTGATGGCCGATGCGGACATCCAGGCGGAAGCGGGTTCGGCCATCGCGGACAACGACTGGCCGAAGTACCAAACGATCGCGCGACTGGCGCCGGGGGCCACCATGGAGCGTGCCGCCGCACAAGCGGGCATGCTGTACGCCCGGCTCTACGGCGAGCACGAACAGCGTCGCTTCATGACTACGGAAGCGATGCCGCTCGCGTCGTGGATGAACCGCGGCCTCGCGGTGGGTCTGGCACTCTGGATCGCCGCGGCCGCCCTGATCCTGGGTCTGTGCGCCGTGAACTTCGCGACCATGTCGCTGTCGCGCGGGATGCGCCGTCGCGGTGAGACGGCCGTGCGCGCGGCCCTCGGTGCGTCGCGCTGGCAGCTCGTCCGCGGCGACCTGCTCGAGGCCGTCATCATTGCGGCCGCGAGCGGAGCGCTGGCGACGCTGTTCGCCGGCTGGTTGATGGGTCTGGCGACGACATGGTTTGCCAATTGGCGCGATGCCGCTGGAGCCGCGCATGGATTGGCAAACACTCGCCTTTTCCATCGGCGCGACGATCGTGGTCGGATTCGTGTTCGCGTTTGCGCCGGCACTCGAGCTGGCCAAGGTGGACCTGCGGCACATGCTCTCGGGCGACGCCGCGGCGTCGACATCGCGTCGGGGCGAAATGCGCGGACGACGCCTGCTCGTCGCGACGCAGCTCGCGTTCGCTTTGACTGCGGTCGCCGTCGTCGCGGCGCTGGTGAAGGCGGACAAGCGCTGGCAGGCGTTCGACGTCGGCATCGACTACGAGACGCTCGTGCTGGGTGACCTGCATGGTCCGCCGCGACAGGGCGCGATCTTCGCGTCCAACGCCCTCAACCGGGACACGAATCACGCATGGGTGTCTCCCGCACCCGTCCTCGAGCGGTTGCGGGCTACGCCGGGCGTCAACGACGCCGCCGTCATCTCGAGCTACCGGCGTGTGAGCGCGTTTTTCCCGGACGGCTCGCTCGACAAAGTGTATTGGACCGAGATGCATGCGACGCCGAATCTGTTCCACGTACTCGGCGTGAAACTCCTTGCGGGGCGGATGCCAACGGATGACGAGCGCCGAGCGGGCAATGTCTTCGTGGCCAGCGACATGTTCGCCCTGAGGTTCGCACCGTCAGTTCAGGAGGCGGTCGGGCTCAGTGTGCGTATTCACCGCGGTGTGCGACGCCCAAAGGAGACCATCACAATCGTCGGGGTTGCTCCACCATATGGCGGGAGCGGCCTCTGGGGCCTGTCGTCGCCTTTGTACGTGTTCGAGGACCCGGCGCCGACGCGGTTCGCGACCGTGGTCATGCGCGTACAAGGCGATCCACAAGTCCACGCGAATCGCATGGCCCAAAGTCTGGCCGGACTCGACGCGCGCCTGATGGTTACGGGTGTCGCGACCGCCAAGTCCCGCGTGGACGCTGCCCAGGGTGCCACGCGCGGCCGCAGGATCTTCCTCACCGCCGTGGCCGCGCTGGCGTTGGGGCTTGCCATCATTGGCGTTTACGGTCTGACATCTTAACACCACCGACCTTCGGATGAAGGAGTTCGGCATCCGTATTGCGCTCGGCGCCAGCCCGCCCAACCTAGCGCGCGCCGTGTTCGGCGAACTCTGGTGGATGTCGGCGATCGGCATTGCGGTCGGCGTCGTCACGAGCATCGTGGCGGTGGACTTCCTGGATGCCGCCTATCGCAACCCGCTGATGACCAGCAGGCTGGTTTCCTTGCCGGTGACGCAGACGATCGCCGCCGCCGCGACGCTCGTTGTCATCACCGTTGCCGGCATGGCGATGCCGCTGCGTCGCGTGCTGACTATGGACGTGATGCGGACAGTGCAAGGCAGCGGTTAGACGACACTTATCGCAGTTCTTTCCGGATCACGAGCTTGAGGCCGGACCAGGTCTCGTCCACGGCGCAAACCTTCACGTCCACGAAGCCCAGCGGCAGGCAAACGGCGCGGATCGTGTCTTCGGTGATGTCCGTGGCGATCTTGGCGGCCTTCTTGGGCCACGAGACCCACACGACCCCGTCATCCGTAATCCGTTTGCGCAGTACGCCCAAGTGGCGCGCGAGCTCCTTGCGCGACGTGCAGAATGCGTGCACGAACGCTGGCGTCCTGGGCATGCGACTCGTGATGTGCGCACCGGATGGCAACGGCGCGACGAGCGCGGAATAGTGCTTCGGCGCGCCGATCGTGACCACGCTCGCGCCTTCGGCGATGCCGAGTTTCCTGGCGAGCGGCGTACCCGAGTAGCCGGCCACTACTGAATACAGGGCCGGTTCAGTGGCGGCTTGGGCGCGTCGAGCTTCGGACGCGTCGGTTGATTGGCGATCGCCAGTGCCGCGGTGTAGACCAACTGCGAAACGCGCGCGAGATCCGGATAGTTGATGTACTGCGGCTCGTCCGTGATCTGGTGGTAGTCCATGTGCTCGCCGCGCGAGAGGGCGACGGCTGGAATCCCGTGGCGCGCGTAGCTGTAGTGGTCCGCCCGGCAGTAGTAGTTGAGCGGGTGACCGGGCTGGTCGTACGTGTAGTCGAACTTGAAGGGCAGCGGCTGACGCGCGTTGGCGGCCTCCAGCGTATCACCGAACTCGCGCGACAGCCGCCTGGCGCCGATGACTTCCAGGTAGAACGGGTTTCCGGCCGGTTTGTCGGCGCCGCCGGGCAAATCCGAGGGCAGTGCGCGCCCGATCATATCCTGGTCGATCTCGGCCACGATCGAATCCGCGGGCACCGTGGCATGGTCGGTGAACCAGCGCGAGCCCACAAGTCCGTCCTCCTCACCGGTGTGGCTCACGAACAGCACGGAGCGACGCGGACGCGGACCATTCGCCAGCTTTTCGGCCACTTCGAGCAGTGAGACCGTGCCGGAGCCGTCATCGTCGGCGCCGTTACGAATCGAGTCCTTCCGCGGCACGTTGGCACGACGCAGGCTGTCGAGCAGCGGACGAATGCGCGCCCACTCTTCTGGTGTGGCATCGCGTTGCGGCGAATCGGCGCCCATGGGGCGCACGACGGTGTTGAACGCGCGCAGCGAGTCGTGGTCCACCGGAGAACGGTCAAAGCCCACGTGGTCGTTGTGGGCGGAGAGCGAGAGGAACTGTCCGCGAATCGCAGGGTCAGTGCCACGCAGGATGGCGACGACGTTGCGTGCGGGCCGCGGCGTGCGCGTCCGCGCGAAGTCGAAGCGGCCAGTGAGCGGCTTGCCCATTGTGCCCGGGTTCAGCGTCGACACATCCGCGCCGAAAATCGTCGTGGCCGCGGCGCGCGAGATGACGAGGCCCGGAATCACGCGCGAGTTGCGCGACGAATCCGGCACAGGCCGTCCGGCGCTCAACCGCGCTACCTGCTCGGGCGCCAGACGCTCGAGCTGGATGCGTACGGTGGTCATCGCCGTGCGATAGCGCGCGTTGATGAGACCACCGAGCTGCGGACGCACGCCGGCGGGTACGTCCACCACGACGACCATGCCGGAACCGCCGTCACCCGCGATCATTCGCGTCGTGTCCGCCAGCGATCCGGCGTAGATCACGGGCGCGTTCTGCAGCGTTATGTGCGGCGCAACCGAGCTGGACGGGATGAAGTCGCGGTATAGGGTCAGCGGCTGTCCGCCAGCGCCGAGTTGGGACGCCGGATCAATGGCCACGCGCCAGAAGGGAACGGTCTGGAAATACGTGCCGTTCTCACCAGCGGGTTCGAGGCCAAGGCGACTGAATTCAGCGGCGATGTACTCCTGCGACTTGTAGTTCCCCTCGCTGCCAGTCTCGCGGCCCAGCATCGAGTCGTGCGCGATGAGAAAGAGGCGGTGGCGCAAGTCGGCGGCAGTGATGTCGGCCGTGGTCGCACCGGAAGGCATAGGGGCGTTGGCGCCGGAGCGCGCGCAGGAGATCGCGAAGGCCAGCGAGAGTAGCAGCGTGGAGCGTGGCATGATTCGTCGTTGGGGACCGGCCATACACCGGCAGGTGGGCATGTCTAGC
>JBBTFS010000096.1:0-46721 GCA_038060705.1 Gemmatimonadota bacterium | reverse complement strand
GCGATCGCCGACGCCGCGACTCGGAATGTGGGCGTCATGAGCAATGGCGCGGCGAGAGGGAGCCTGTTGACCGAACTGGCGGCAGTGGCGGAAGCCATCGGCTCGGGAAAAGTGACGCGAGCGATGGCGGCGCTGGGTCGGGCCCATGCCGCGGTCGAGGCCGCTCAGCAGCAGTTGAACAACAATCTAGGCGACGCCCCCGACCTTGCCGCGATCGAGCTGGTGTTGATCCAGGTCGATCTGGCGGTCAAATAGGAGAATCGATGGCCAGATTCCGCGCGGTGACGGCGGTACTCGCGCTTCAGCTTTTCGCCGCCAGGCCCGGCGCGTCGCAGATCGCGCAGAGCGACACTCTCTATGGATGCTACGTGCCGAGTAGCGGCACGATGTACCGAATCAAGGTGCCGAACGCGCCGAATGCCTGTGTGGCCTCGTCGCACCTTTTGTTCTCGTTCAACGCCAAGGGCGCATCGGGCGCTGCCGGCCCAACTGGGGCCACGGGCCCTGTCGGACCGACCGGCTCCACCGGACCTGCCGGGTCCTCGGGCGCCACGGGTGTTGCGGGGACAACAGGGGAAATCGGAGCGACGGGATCCACGGGTTCGACTGGATCAACTGGTGCGACGGGCCAAACGGGACCGACCGGCGCGGTTGGACCAATTGGTGCAACGGGGCCGAACGGGGCCACCGGTGCGACCGGGATGACTGGGGCTACTGGTGGGGCAGGTGCGACGGGCGTGACGGGCGTGACGGGCGCGTCCGGCGGTCCTACCGGAGACACTGGCCCAACGGGATCAACTGGCCCAGTCGGGCCGATCGGCGCCACTGGATCCACCGGCGTCACGGGTCCGCAAGGATCCACAGGTCCTCAAGGCACGCCCGGGGCGATTACCGCGGTTCAACGAAGCAATGGCACCACGTTCTCGGTTCCGGCCAACTCCCACAACACGTACCTGGAGGCGTGCCCCACAGGCAAGGTTTTGCTCAGTTTCGACTATGCGCTTGGCGGCAACCTGACATCGGGCACGATCTTTCCCGCGGTCGTTGTGACGATGATGCGGGCTACCACCATTACCGCGAACGGTACCCAGTCGATCGAGAGCAAGGTCCTGAACGTGTCGAACGAAACAGTCACGTTCGCCGTGAGCGTCTTGTGCGGGATCATCGCTCCCTAGTCGGCGTCGCGGGGGTTCGCAAATGTGCGGCGGGAGTCCGTTGAAGCTCTTGGAGCGCCGAGCGTGGCCGCGCCATGCCGTCGCCAATGCCAAGAGTTGCCAATCCACGCCATCCCCGGACCAGGATTAACGTGCCCACACGCTTAGCACGGCTCGCCGTAGCGCTCGCCGCATTGATCGTCGCATGCTCGGACTCAACTACGAGCGTGAACGCGCGCGCCGATCGCACCGCCTTGAGACTGTCCGACGCCGCGGCTGGCAGCGTCGCCGCCGGTCCGGTAAGCAAGGAGCAATGCAAGAACGAAGGTTGGAGATCCTTTGGATTCAAATCGCAGGGCGACTGTGTCCGGTTCACGACCACCGGCAAGACCAACGTGGCAGCCATCATCGTTGCTCCGTCGACGGCAGTCGTGACCGAGGGCAGTTCGCTGCAGCTGGCAGTGACGCTCATCGATGCCGACGGAAACACGCTCACTCCACTGCTGGTCACGTGGACGTCAACAGACGCCAGCGTGGCGACGGTATCGGCTGACGGACTCGCAACGGCCGTACGGGCGGGGAGCGTCACCATTACCGCGGCGAACCAAGGCGTCAGCGGCGCCGCCCTGATTACGGTTATCCCGATTCCAGTGGCGGCCGTGACGGTGACGCCTGCAACCGCGACGCTTGAGGCCGGCGGTACGCTCCAGCTGACAGCGACCGCGCTGGACGCCGACGGGAACACCTTGTCCGGTCGCGTGGTGACGTGGGCGTCGGACAACACCCAGGTCGTCACGGTCTCCAGTCTCGGACTTGCCACGGCGGTGGCGCCCGGCTCCGCCACGATCACCGCAACCAGCGAGGGCCACAGCGCTGCGGCAATCCTGAACGTCCCGGCGGCCTGGACGTCGCAGGCCCCGATGCCAACAGCACGGTGGGACGCCGCGGCTGCGACCGTTGGCGGATTGATCCATGTCATCGGGGGCTTCATCCCGAACGTCCACGAGGCGTTCGACCCTGCCACGCAAACGTGGACGACCCTCGCACCCATGCCCACGCGGCGGGGCATGAATGGCGTGAATGGCGCCGTCGTCGGGGGCAGGATCTACGTGATCGGCGGCAACGCTTCGGGGTTCTGCACTTCCCGTGTCGAGATATACACCCCCGCATCGAACAGCTGGACATCGGGTCGGCCCATGCCTACGGCGCGCTGCCACCTGGCGGTCGTCGCCGTCGGCGAACTCATCTATGCGATCGGTGGCACCGAGACCTCTGGTTCAATCCAGTATCGCACTGTCGAGATCTACAATCCCGCCACCAACAGTTGGACCACGGGCAGCAGCATGCCGACGGGTCGCACGAGCATGGCTGCGGGCGTGATCAAAGGTCGCATCTACATCGCGGGGGGCCACAACTTTCTCAATGTCGTGGAAGAGTACGATCCCGCGACGGATTTTTGGACGGTGAAGCCGCCGATGTCTCGCGGGCGCTACGGTGCCGCGTCGGCCGTCGTCAACGGGAAGTTGTACGTGGCGGGTGGGAACGATGGCTCGTGGACTGCAAGCGTCGAGGTCTTCGATCCGGTGGCCAACGCGTGGAGTTCCGGACCGGCGTTGACATCGCCGCGCGGACACCTTGTAAGTGCGTCCTTCGGCGGCAGCATCTATCTCTTCGGCGGACTTGACGGAGGCTCGGCGCTGTCCACAGTGGAAAAACTCACGCCGTAGGGCGCAGGTCGCCGGGGCTCATGAGCGGCAAACGTAGCCACGATCATTGCCTCCCACCGATTAGGAGGAGGGCAGCTGGCTCGGTATAACATTAGTAGCTATACTCGTGGCATGACCAGCCGACGCCAAACGCTCAAGAAGATCGGCGGCTCCGTTGCCACCGTGCTGCCTAAGACGATGCTCGACCGCTTTCATCTCGAGGCCGGGGATGAGGTCCTCGTGGTCGAAACGGACGCGGGACTCCTCGTCACGCCATTCGACGCCGATTTCGAAGAGGCGATGGCGATGTATACGCGCGGCGCGAAGAAGTTCCGCAATGCCATGCGCGAGCTCGCGCGGTAGCGATGCCCAAGCAGGCGACGGCTCGACCGAAGCGCGCCCGCGTCCGCGAAGGTGCTGATGAGCCGCGCTGGGTCACGCGGGCGCAGCTCGACGCAATCCACCAGGCTCAACTCCATGAACACGGTGGTTCGGCCGGAGCGCGCGACGAGGGCCTGCTGGAGTCGGCACTCGACCGCGCCCGAAACAAGTTCGCGTACGGTGAGACCGACCTGAGTGTCCTCGCCGCGGCCTACGCTTTTGGCCTCACGAAGAACCACGGCTTCGTCGACGGGAACAAGCGCACCGCCTTTCAGGCGATGTATGTCTTCCTCGGGCTCAATAGGTACGATCTCGACGTCGGCGAGCCCGAGGTCGTCGACGTCATGAACCGCTTGGCATCGGGGAAACTGACCGAGGCCGCGTTCGCCGCCTGGATCAAGACGCACCTGGACGGATAGGCCTCTGGCCTTGGAGTTGTGCTATCCCACGCCGTTGGAGATCCCGGGGCGCTCGCTGCGTCTCAGGGTGAGAACGGTCACCTCCGGTGGCGTCCCGATCCGGAACGGGATCCCCCAGTAGTTCGTACCCGGATTGATGTAGAGCGCAGAGCTGTTCACGACGTGCGCACCCATCGCGAACCTCAAGAACACTGACGCCAGGCTCCAGTGGAGCGCCGGGATCGCGAGCTGGCCGTAGTGCGTGTGCCCGGATAGCGTCAGCGGGGCCCCGCGCGCGGCCAGCGGCACAAAGAGCGCCGGGTTGTGCGCCAGTACCATATAGAAGGCGCCCTCGGGGATCCCGGACAGCGTCAGCGCAATATCCGGCGCCGGCGATTCGCCGGGCTTCGTGAACCGGGCCATCTGCGCGCCGGCGGGATCGCCGGTGCCCGCCAACCAGAACTCATGCCCGTTGTGCTTGAGCGGCACGGCGCGGTTCACCAGCACGTTCGCCCCCATCAGCTCCAGCCCGCGCCTCACGGCGGGCCACCCCGCGTACACATCGTGGTTCCCCGGTATCGCATGCACGCCCAGCGGTGCTTTGAGGTCGCCAAAGTACTTCGCGAACACCTCCATGTCGCGCGGATAGTCGTCCACCTGGTCGCCGGTGTAGGCAATCAGATGCGGCTCGGCCCGCCTCGTCTCCTCGGCCACTCGACGCAGGTGCCCCGGCGACGTGTGCGGCCCCACGTGCAGGTCCGAGAGCTGCACGATGCGCAGGCCGTCGAGCGCCGGCGGCAGGGCGGGCAGGTGTGCGTCGAGATGCTTCACGACCAGTCGTTTCGAGCCGGCGTAACCCCACAGGCCGAGCAGCACCAGGATCGGCGCCCCCCACAGCACCGCCACGCGTCCCACGGCCGCGCTGGCGCCGAACGGCAACCCCAGCACGAACCCCACGATGCTCACCGGCACCAGCATCACAACGAGGAACTGCGAATACCAGAACAAGCGGAACACCGTACACCGCACCAGCGACGACGGGTACCCGCCGGTCACCACGTTGTAGAAGAGCAACAGCGCCGGCGCAAAGCACGCAGCCCATATCAGGGCCAAGGTGCTCCATCCGCCGGCCAAGTCGCCGATGATGAACGAGCCCACCAGCAGCCAGCACGTCCCCGTGAAGAGGATGAGCGTACCAAAGAACGCGATGTAAGCGCGCCGCATGTGTGCCTGGAGCCGAGAAACGAGAGCCGCAATCCCACGCTAAACTACCGATCGTTTCGTCGAGGATGGTTCGCATAGGAGTTCACGCGGTTCGGTGGACGGTGAGCAGCTTGGGATTCAAGCCGCGGGTAGCCTGCCGCCTCAACGCTTGGGCCACCGATTCGTAGATTGAAGTGTCGGTCCAACCAATTCGGAGCTGAGAATGAATCGCGCGATCGTTTCGACCACCGCCCTCGCGTTCCTCGCCGCCACGTCCGCCACGTCCGCCACGTCCGCCACGTCCGCCACGTCCGCCACGTCCGCCGCGGCCCAATCGCCGGCGCTCCGTTCGTCGCTGCACGACTACCGCGTCGTCACGGTCGCTGAAGGCTTGGTCAACCCGTGGTCCATCGCGTTCCTGCCCAACGGCGACATGCTCGTCACCGAACGGCCGGGCCGCCTGCGCGTCGTCCGCAACGGCAAGCTGCTTCCCAATCCGGTGCAGGGGACGCCGACGGTCCGCATGGGCGGACAAGGCGGACTGCTCGACGTGGTGCCGCATCCGAACTTCGCGTCCAACCGCCTGCTGTACCTGAGCTACGCCAAGGCCAGCGCGGACACGATGCAGGGAACCACGGCGGTCGTTCGCGGCCGCTTCGAGAACGACCAACTCACCGACGTGAAGGAAATCTTCGAGGCCAAGGTGTGGTCTGCGGGACGCGGGCATCACGGCTCGCGACTCGCGTTCGACAAGAACGGGTTCCTCTTCATCACGCTCGGCGATCGTCAGGTGCCGCCGTCCGGCATTCTCGAGGCGCATCCGGCCCAGGACCTTACCAACCACTTCGGCAAGACCATCCGCTTGCACGATGACGGTCGCGTGCCCGCGAACAACCCATTCGTGAACAACACCGCGGCCCTGCCAGAGATCTGGTCCTACGGCCATCGCAACATGCAGGGCTTGGCGGTGCACCCCACCTCAGGCGACGTCTTCACCACGGAGCACGGGCCGCAGGGCGGCGACGAACTCAACGTGGACGAGGCCGGCAAGAACTACGGCTGGCCGGTGGTAGGCTTTGGCGTGAACTACCGCACCGGCGCTGCCATCCACACCGGCACACATCGCCAGGGCATGGAGCAGCCGGCGCACGTGTGGGTGCCGTCCATCGCTACGTCAGGCCTGATGATCTACACGGGCGACAAATTCCCCGAATGGAAGGGCAGCCTGTTCGTCGGCGGCATGGCGGGCGAGCAGCTGGTTCGGCTCACGCTCGACGGTCGCCGAGTGTTGAACGAAGAGAAGCTGGCCCAACGCATGGGCCGCATCCGCGATGTGCGTCAGAGTCCCGACGGATTCATCTATTTGGCGATTGACCATCGCGATGGACAACCGACGCCGATCGTCCGTCTCGAACCCGTCCGACGGTAGAGCCGAGAGCCGAGAGCCGAGAGCCGGGTTAACGTTCAGCATGCTGCGGCACACGCCATCCCTCGAGGCGCTCGACGCCGCGGACGAGCGCGCAACCATCCATCAGCGCACCTGGCACGAGGCGCTCGACGTCATGCTGGCGCTCTGGGACGAGGCGCGCACGCTCAACCCCACGATGGGGAGCGACTGGCGCGAGGACGTTGCGGCCGAGATCGAGATCGCGCGCACCCTCAATGCGCGTTCGTGAACCAACGCCGGTCGAGCATCTGCTCGCCGGTGTGGCCCGCGAACTCCGGGAAGGGCGCATCCCGTGCATGGTCATCGGTGGTCAGGCCGTCCTGCTCCATGGCGTGCCCCGCCTCACGGAAGACATTGACCTGACGCTGGCCGCCGGCCCGGAACGCACGCGTGACGTGCTGGACGTATGCGCCAAGGTGGGCCTCACACCCCTTCCGACTGACGTAGACCGCTTTGTCGCGGAAACATTTGTCCTGCCCGCGCGCCACGCGCTCACGGGCTTTCGCGTCGACTTCATCTTCTCAACGATGCCGTATGAACGCAGCGCCATCGACAGGGCGACGGCGGTAACCGTCGCCGGCGAGGCCGTCCCGTTCGCCACTGCCGAAGATCTCATCGTGCACAAACTCTTCGCCGCGCGCCCCAGGGACATCGAAGACGTTCAGGGCGTGGTGCGTCGTCAGGGCGCAGCGCTCGACTGGGACTACATTGAACACTGGGCCAAGAGCTTTTCTGGCATTCCCGGGCGTGAAGCCATGCCGGACCTCGTCGCCAACCTGCGCCCCGGCCGACGGGCCCGGTAAAACATAAGTAGCAATACTGCGGCCATGACCAGCAGACGCTCAATCGCGCCCGGAGCAAGTTCGCTTATGGTCAGGCGGACTTGAGTGCGCTGGCAGCTGCCTACGCCCTTGGCCTGACGAGGAACCACAGCAAACCCAGTCCCGGTTCTCACGCCTCGTCCCAGACTCCTCTACAACAGATCCCTTTGAGGCCCTCAGTCCCTCCGACTGGTGGCGGCAATGCCGATGCGGCCGTCACGACCGCGACGCAATGTCAGTAAAGTGACCTCCGGCGGCGTGCCAGTCCGGAACGGGATCCCCCCCGCCCTCAAATCGCCGAAATACTTCGCGAACACACCGTGTCGCGCGGATAGTCGTCCACCTGATCGCCGATGTACGCGATCAGAATGGGAGCGGCGTGTCATCGGTGTCACGCGGTGGCGCCACGAGCCGCCGCCGGCGCGCCGTACACCGCTCCAACCACGGCGCCGTACACCAAGTGGCCGATCAGGCTGCCACCGGCCATTACCATCGAGCCCGAAAAGAGGCCCATGCCCATCATCGGCATCACCGCCACCTGCGCGAGCAGCCAAGGGCCGATACCAAACAGGGCCCCGCGCACAGCCACCGGGCCGGGAAGCGACGGCGCGATGAACGCGTACATCCCTGCAAACACGATACCAATCATGAAGTGGCCCATCCATCCCATGATGGCGTTGTTGCCCATCTGGCTCGCCAGCATCTCGGCAGGGTTCATCTTCGGCAAGCCCATCATCGGGGCGACGACCGCGGCCATTACGGTCATGGCAATCGTGCCAACGATGCCGCCGAGCACTGCTTTCCTGATATTCACGTTCATGGTGTTGCCTCCTTGGCGCAGGCGCCTGAGATCGAGTGTGTGTCGCTACGCAACCTGCGCGGCCGACGGCGCGGACTTGATGAACTGGTCAACCTTGGTGCGAGCGATCGACTCGGGCAGCAGTCCGACCGTCCGATCTACCAGCTTGCCGTTCTGGAAGAACAGGAGCGACGGGATCGACTGCACGTTGAACTGCGCCGCGGTGATCGGGTTCTGGTCCACGTCGAGCTTGGCGAACGTCACGCGGCCCTCGTACGTCTCGGCGAGCCGGTCGACGATCGGCCCCAGGACGCGGCACGGGGCGCACCACGCGGCCCAAACGTCCACGACGACGAGCGGCTGCATTGCGATCGCGACGGGGAAGGTCTCGTCGGTAAGGTGAACTGGTCCGGACATGCGATCCTCGAGATTGAAGTGTGTGCCTGGACAAGTCCGCGGTCGGCGAAACGGTTCCCGCCAGCTCCCCCCACAGCGTTTCGCTGTCGGGAACCTTTGGCGGCGGGTCCGACTTGTCGCGACGTAGGCTTCAATCACAAACCCATGCCCATTCTTTCGCTCAAGTCCGAAGCGCACTACGACGAGACCGTCGCCAGCGAGCTGCCGGCCATCGTGTTCAAGCACAGCCCCTCGTGTGGGGTCTCCCACCTTGCCCTGCGCGTCATCAGGAACTTCGTGGGCGCGCACCCCGAAGTTCCGGTACTCGTCGTGGACGTGATCGATCAACGCGAACTGTCCGAAACTATCGCCGAGCGGCTCGGTATTCGCCACGAATCGCCGCAATCCATAGTTGTGCGCGCCGGTCACGCGATGTCGAGCGCGTCGCACTCGCGCATCACCATGGAGTCGGTCGCGGACGGCGTTGCCGCCGCGGCCGCTGAACTTTAGCGCCGGTCCGTGTCTTGTCCTGATCAGGTGGCTGCGTCGCTACCCATGAGCCACACTGAGACGTCACATGCTGACAGACATTCACGAAAGCGGCGCGAGCTTCGACGAGGCGACGCCTCGAATATCGTTCCGGTCATCGCGGCGCTGGTTGCAACGCTCACCGAGTCTGGAGATGCGGGTCGTGCCCCGTGACGCGCGCGAGGCGCTTGTGGACGCGCACCTGACCGGGACCTCGCGCTCCATTCTCGTGGTGACCCTGTTGGACGAGGAATTTGAACGTGCGGGCGTGGTGGGGCCCGCGACCCGCAGCGCTTCAGCGCTGGGTAGCGGGTGACGCGGAGTTCCTGCCCAAAGGAGAGCGGTACCGCGAAGATCGCCGCTGGTATGCGCTCGACCGCGGCCGGCGCACCGTAGACGAGGTGCTCAATCGGATGGAGTTCGTCCCGGCGGTCCAAGGGATCCGAGGGAACCTTTCGCCGCGCTCGTGACTTGTCTCGGGATAGCTGGTCCTTTGGCTATACTCCCGCAGCCCGGCGACATGGTCTGGAACGCAGAGCCGATCAAGAGACTCCTCAGGAACGTGGTCGGCTCCCGGTCCGATGCGCGGACGCCCGACGAGCGGTTTCGCGACGAAGCGTTACCGCACATGGGCGCGGTCACCCGGTACGCGCTCTCGCTGACCCGCGACGAGCCGGACGCCGAGGATCTGGTGCAAGAGACGTTCTTGCGGGCGTTCCGCTCCTGGAGCCAGTTCGAACAGGGCACTGAGTGTCGCGCATGGCTGTTCACAATTTGTCGCAACACGTACGTCCGGGCCGCGCATCGAGACCAGCGCGTCGAGGCGCATCCAGATGCGGATCTGGAGTCGCTCGCCGCTGCCGCCGTTCACTCGGCGGCGCAGGGTGACGGCATCGAAGATGTCTTCACCAAACGCGAGGTCATTGCCGCGGTTCGCCGTGCGGTTGACGCACTCCCTGAACCGTTCAGGGAGGCGGTCGTGCTGGTGGATTTGCAGGAGCAGAGTTACGGGGAGGCCGCGACGATCCTCGACATACCAAAGGGTACGGTCCGTTCGCGACTGTTTCGCGGCCGACGCCTGCTTCAGGAAGCGCTCATAGATCACGCGCGGGACCTCGGCATCGTCGGCGCCCGACGCGACAAGATCGCCGGAAAGGGGAATGCAGATGAAGAAGCCTGAGATGCTGGACTGCGATGCCGTGATGCGGCAACTGTGGGACTATCTCGACGGCGAGCTGACGCCGGAGCGGGAGGCTGCCGTCCGAGCGCATCTCTCGATGTGCAACCGGTGTCACCCGCAGCAGAACTTCGAGGAATCCTTCCTCCATGCGTTGGCCGAAAGCCGGCGCGAGCACTCGAGGCCCGATGCCGTCAAGGCGCGCGTCATGGCGGCGCTACGCGCGGATGGATTCGCAGCCAGGGAACGGAAATAATCACCGATCGGGAACTGAACTCGGGGGCTGTGCGTTAATGCACACGAAGCCCTGCGGCGGACCGATCCGCCTCGGGGAAACCCGCTGATCGGAGAGATCATGCGTAACGTCATCACCGCTGCGGCCATTCTGTTGATTGGCGCCAGCGCCTCGGCCCGTGCCCAGGCCATGGGAAGCACCCCGCACTCGAAGCAAGTCACGATTACGGGCTCCGTTGTGGACGTCTCCTGCAAGTTCGGCCAAGGTTTGCAGGGACCCGACCACAAGATGTGCGCGGAAGTCTGCTCGGACCGCGGCATCCCGCTCGCCATCCTCGGCAGCGACGGCAAGCTCTACATTCCGGCGTCGTCGGCAATGCCGGGCGACGCGCAGAACGCGCGCCTCAAGCAGTTCGCCGAAGGCAAGGTGAAGGTGTCGGGCAAGGTGTTCGAAGCAGGCGGCGCGAACGCGATTCAGATCGCGACGATCGAAGCGGTCAGGTGACCCTCGGCGCGTTGGGGGCGGGCCAGGCACGCGCTTGGCTCGTCGCCCTTGGGGGCGCTCTTGCTCGCGGCAATCGCATGGACAGCGCTCGGCGGCGGCAATCGGCTGTCGCCGCGAAGCGCTGCGATCGTCGCAGTGCCGAATACTCAGCCCAGCATAACCACAATCGTCTCCGGTGTGGCCCACGTCGTGTCCCGGGAGGCGCCGGCCCGCATCGTTCCGGATACCGTTCGTCCGGATCATCGAGCGGCCGTCGTCCTCTTGTGGCTCGGCGGCCGGCAGACCTCCCCATCACTAAATGGGGCGCTGGCGATAGATCCTGGCGGGAGCGTTGTGGAATTCAGCGCGACGCTGCGAGTAGCACGCCCGCGTGTCGCAATCGGCGGTCGCGTTATCGCAGGGGTTGCAGCCGCTTGGGAAGGCGGATTGTGGATTGTGGACGCGACCGGGATTCTACTTCGCATCAACCGTGCCGGAGATATCGTGCGCGAGCGTCCCGGCCCCTTTGCGTTTCCCGAGATCGCATCCGTGCCCGACGGTTCCCGCACGCTGGCCGTCCGCTCGCCGGAGCGCTTCGCGCATGCCTGGGACTCCGTCGGGCCGCTGGCGGTTCAGGTCGGAGACAATACGCTCGATGATCGTCGCATCGGAACCGCCACGCTGCCTGCGCATGTCATGCTTCAGGATCTCGCGAATGCCGGCCGAATGGCTGTGGACAAGCAGCGGGTGTACTACGCGCCGTTCATCCGCGACGAAGTCGTGGCCCTGAACACGGGCGGCGACACCGCGTAGGTGGCGTCGCGCGCGCTACCACAGAGTACGGGGGAGCCGCGATTCGAAGTCAACGCCGGCAGGGTGGTGGTGGACTACCATCCGGTGAACCTCGGCATCGCGCTCGGCCCGGACGGATTGCTCTACGTGCTGAGTACTCCGGGCTTCACCACCGTTCGAAGCCGACTGGATGCGTTTGATCCGGCCACGGGCAGGCTCGAGCGATCCACCGAACTCACGACGGCGCTGCCGACCATCGCCGTGGATGCGAGTGGTCGCGTCTACCTGCTGGATGAGTCGCGCCTGTTGACCGGCGCGGCCCCTGGCGAACGCCAGCTATTTCCGACGATTGCTTTGGCCGGCAGCCGCGGCGATTCAGTGACGAGCGCGGGGCTGCGCGGGCGCGTGACGCTGGTCAATCTCTGGGCCAGCTGGTGCAAGCCGTGCCGCGAAGAAATGCCGGCACTGGACAGCCTGCGGCGCGAGATGGACGCCGACACGTTCGCGTTTGTGAGCATCAACGGCGACGTGTCAGCGGCAGACGCGCGCAGTTTCTTGCGCAAAGTATCCATTGACATGCCGTTCGCGTTGGGCGGCGCCGGCCTCACGCGCGACTTCCACGCGCCCGGTCTACCCTACACTGTATTGCTGGATCGCGACGGTCGCATCGTGCAGGCGTGGGTAGGCTACGGAGGACCTGAGCAGATGGGCGCCATCCGCGCGGCGGCCCGGTTGGAGATTCAGCGGGCGTTTGCGTCATCGTTAGCCGACCATGCGCACATGCACCACTGAAGCTCGGCTGATGCGCCCGGCGAGCCTACAGCGCAAAGTGCCGCAGGAATCCGAACTGCGCGCTGAGCCACGCCAGGTTACCGGAGAAGACCAGCGCGCCGATGGCCCTTGACTCTATATCATGGTATAGAGTGCAAATTGATGACGAGTGATGGAGGTACGCGCTATGGAGCTCTCGATCGGACAGGTCGCTGCCGCGGGTAGTGTCAACGTGCAAACGATCCGGTATTACGAGCGTCGAGGTCTGCTTCTACCGGTTCGCCGAACGAAGTCCCGATACCGGCAGTATTCGCAGGAGTCCGTCACGCGCCTCCGATTCATCCGCCACGCGCAGGAACTGGGCTTTGCGCTCAAGGAGATCGAGGACCTTCTCGCGCTCCGGGTGAGAGCGGGGGCGTCGTGCGACGCGGTTGCAGACCGAACGAGGAAAAAGATGACCCCTGGTCGCTGTCGCTCTCGGCCTGAGCGGAGCGGGCCTCGCCACGACATTCGAGCCGCTCCGCCCTGTGTTTGTCGGCGGAACGGTGCTGTCACTCGGCTACGGATTCTTTACGCTGCGGGACGAGAACACCAAGGCGTGTGCGCCCGGAACGCCGTGTGCTTCCCCGGTCGCGCGCCGCCGCATGAGAATGCTGTTGTGGTCCGCCACCGTGCTCGCGATTCCGTTGCTCACGTTGCCCTGGTGGTCCCCCTTCTTTATTGCATAGGAGTGTGAGTCCATGTTGACGTTGTGGCGGATGCTGGAACCCGCCGGATTATTGGAGCGCAGATCCTCGCGGCCGAGGCTGGGGAGATGATCACGGAACCGGCACTGGCGATCAGGCACGGACTCACCATCGAGGACTTGGCCTCAGCGTTTCATCCGTATCTGACGCTATCCGAGGGGATCAAGCTCGCGGCCCAAACATTCGACAAGGATGTGTCAAGGCTTTCGTGCTGCGCAGCGTAGGCGGCAATGGCATTTTGAGGTCCAGCAGCCTGGTTCAACGGGAACCAATCGGTGCTCAGGCGTTCCGAAGGACGCCGGGAACGCGCGTCTCACCGCTCCCTACAGTTCCAGCGACAGCTGCCGTGGCTGCGTCAGGCCAACGGTGAACGGGCCCACGGCCGAGTCCTGCAGGGCGGGCCCCAGCAGCCCACGAAACCCCGTTCGCTTGACCGAGTCCTTCATGGTCTCGAACGCCAGGCGCGGTGTGTTGTTCTCTTCGGACAGGTGCGCCAGCACCACCGTGCGCAACCGCGGCGTCATCGTCTCGCTCACCAGGTCGGCGCAGTCGCGATTGGACAAGTGGCCCACGCTGGACGCGATACGTGCCTGCAGCCACGGCGGATACGGTCCGTTCTTGAGCATCTCCTCGTCATGATTGGACTCGATCACCAACAAGTCCACGTCCTGCACCATGCGGCGCACGCTTTCGGTGACCATCCCCAAGTCCATGCACACCGCGGCGCGGGCGCCGGTGGACTTGGCCGTCACCGCCACGCCGATGGGCTCGGAGGCATCGTGCGGTGTGCGAAATGTCTCCACCTCGATGTCGGAAAAACTCAGTGTCGCACCGGCCTTGAATGTGGTGACGTTCAGTTTCGACAGCTTCGAGTTCATCACCGTGCCGGTCGTAGCGAACAGCGGCCAGTTCCAGCGCTTCTGCGCCCGCGCGGCGCCGCGCGCGTGATCGGAATGCTCGTGCGTGATGATGCACGCCTCGATGCTCCGCGGATCCAGCCCCAGCGCCTTCATCCGTTTCGACAATGTCCGCGGCCCAAACCCGACATCAATCAGGACTCGGCACTCGCCGCTCTCCACCACCACTGCGTTCCCGCGGCTCCCGCTGCCCAAGACCCAGACCTTCACTTGCTGCGCTTCCGCGTGACCTTCCAGCGTGCCTTGTACGCGGCGGAAAGCTGCCGCACGTGACGGTCGGACAACTCGACGCGGCGCCGGCCCATCACGTGACGCGCCACCTCCAGGAACTTCGGGAGCTTCCACGCGTCGTACGGCCGCCCGTCACCCCATGCGAAGGGCGGCACCGCCTTCTCCGGCATGTGATTGTAGATGTTGGCACCAGCGCCAATCACCGTGCCGGTGTTGAGCTGCGTGCCGATGCCGGTCTTGGCGTGGTCACCGAAGAACGTGCCCAGGAACTGCTGCCCCGTGTCCTTCTCGCCGCGCGGCGTCCACAGGCCCACGCTGCCGTACGTGTTTTTCAGGTTGCTCGTGGTCGTGCCGGCGCCAAGGTTCACCCAACGGCCCAGGTACGAATGGCCCACAAATCCGTCGTGCGACTTGTTGGAGTGACCCAGCAGGATGGATGCGCTCAGCTCGCCGTGAACTCGGCACGCTTCGCCGATCGACGAGCCCGAAATGCGATCCGTGCCCACAACCGTATCGTTGCCCACCACGCACGGTCCCACAATGCGCGTAAACGCCTGCACCGTGGCGCCCTTGCGCACCAGCACCGGGCCGTTGCTCGTGTCGAAGAAGACGTGCGACTCCACCGTGGCGCCTTCTTCCACGTACACGCCGGTCGTGCCGCCCGCGCGCGCGCCATTCCGTGCGGCCAGCAGCGGCACGTCCTCGACGAGCATCGTCTGGAGCGACCTGATGTAGTCCCACACGTTCCCGATCCACATGCCGGTGGCTTCGACGCGTCGCCCGTCGGCGCGCGCCAACCCTTCGAGCTTGATCTTGCCAGACGCGAATTCCGCCACGTCCACGGGCCGAGCCAGCGTCACCGCGGCGACCTGGTCTTCCACCGCCCACGCGTCCGCCGGCAGCAACCGGGTGAGCCCGGCGGCGCACCGCGCGTTCACCACGACGGCGCCCGCGGGCACGGTGCGGAACGCCGAGTTCGGCGCGCCCGGTTCGTCGAAGTTCTCGAGGTGCTCGCCGGAGAGGAAACCCGCGCTCTTGAGGCCCAGCGCAAATTCCCAGCGCTCGCGTACCAGCAGCGCGCCCGCGCGCAGTTCGCACCCGGGGCGCGTGAGCGCGAATGGCTCAAAGCCGCGCGCCGCGGCGTCGTCGTAGAAGTAGATCCCGTTCACTTCAGGTTGCGCAGCTTGGGTGGCAGCGACTCCACGAAGCGCTTGAGATCCGCCGACTTCTCCACCGTGGTTACCAGCGTCACGCCATCGCGAGCCACCACCACCAGGTCGCTGACACCGAACAGCGCGACGCTCGTGCCTTCCGCGTGTACGACGTTGTTGTTGGCTTCCATCGCGTGCACGTCACCGCTCAAGGCGTTGCCATGCGCATCACGCGGTCGCACGCGTCGCAGCGCGCCCCACGTGCCCACGTCGTCCCACCCGAACTCCGCCGGCACCACCAGCACATGCTTGCTGCGTTCCATCACCGCGTGGTCCACCGCGATCGGTTTCTTGACCGCGCCGAAGAAACCGCTCATGGACCGGGCGTTGTTCGCCAGCGCCGGTCCTACCTCGGGTGAATGAGTCTTCAATTCGTCGAGAAACACTCCGACGCGCCACGCGAAGATGCCCGAGTTCCAGAGATAGCCGGACACGCGCAGTTCCACCGCCTTCTCCCGCGTCGGTTTTTCGACGAAACGCTTCACCTTGCGCGCACCGGACGAGACGTGCGTCCCCGGTTCGATATACCCGAATCCGGGATCCGGCCGCGTCGGCACGATGCCAACCGTCACCAGTGCGTGTTCCTTCTCGGCCGCGGTCGCCGCCATGGTGAGCGCCTCGCGGAAGCCCACCGGATTGCCGATGGCCCAGTCGGCGTGCACCGAGATCATCGTCGCGTCGTCGCCTTCGCGTTGCCTGATGACGTTGGCCGCCCACGCCAACGCGGCCGCCGTGCCCGCCGGCTTGGGCTCCGCGATGATGTTGGCCTTTGGAAGCTTGGACAACTTTGCCGTGGCCGCCACAAGCGATGCGCTCGTGAGGATCAGCGTACGCTTGGGGGAAGCGATCGCCTTCACGCGCTTCAACTGCTCCAGCAGCATCGGTTCGTCCGACACGAGCGGCAACAACTGCTTGGGACGCTCGGCGGTGCTCAACGGCCAGAAGCGGCTGCCCACGCCGCCAGCCAGCACCACCACCCAGCGCTTCATGAAATGCTTCCCGCGGTGTCGGCTTCCGGCGTCGCCAACCCCGCGAGTTCCGTTGCGCGCTGCAGGAGCTTCTTGGGGCTGAACGGCTTGGTCATGAAGTCGCTGGCTCCCAATGCCATCGCGCGCTGGTACTGCTGCTCTTCGCCGGCGGCAGTCAGGATCACGCACGGCAGGTCGCGCAGTCGCGCGTCCTGTCGCATCGCGGCCAACACGTCCAGTCCGCTCAGCTGCGGCATCATGAGATCCAGGAGCACCAGGCCGATGTCATTGCTTCGCTGAAGCGTGTCCAGCGCCTCGCGGCCATCGTACACCAGCGTGACGCGAAACGGACCCTGCTCGAGCTTCATCTTGATGATGCGGCCGATGTGCGGCTCGTCATCGGCCACCAGCACATGACACGCCGGTGTGGGCACCTCGGTTACACCAGGGCGGCGATGTGCTGGCGATTACGGCGCAGCTCGTACAACAACTGGCCAATGTTGGCGTTGGGCTTCACCAGCACCAACAATACGGCTTCCGGCGACAGCGCCGAGATGATCGCCAAACCGTCCTTCATCTCAAGCACGGCGGTCACCAGTTCACCGCGCTGCGCGGCCACGCCGAGTTCATCGGCGGGGGTGAGGACCGGGGGGATGCGCGCCGCCAAGTCCTCGGCGTTCATGCCTTCGATTGCCTGGCTGTCGATCAGCAGGCCGTCCCGACCCAGCACGATGGCCGCGTCGACCCCCTCGCGTTGGCGCAACGCCGCTACCAAATCGCGAATGCTCGCCATGCCTGCTCCGTGAGGTGAAGTGACGCGAAGCTAATGGAATCCGCGCGCGGAAGTCAAGCTGCGGCAACGGCTTGAAGAAGGAGCACCGGGTGAATATCCTTCGTTTGTAGTCTCCTCCGGACCCGATTTACCCGATTTTCGAGCGAGCCATGCCAAGCATTGTTTGTCGACCCCGGGCGTTGCTCGTTGCGCTTGCCGCAATCGCGGCCATCGGTGGATGCAAGGACGTCACCGGGCCCAAGGCGCAGTTCAACAACCTCGAGGCCAAGCCGACGCTGTACGCCATGAACGGCACCGCGGTCACCCTCCCGGTTGCGCTTGTGGTCCGCTCGGTGACGCCGGTGCGTATCGACGCCACCTTCATCTTTGACATCGCGGTGGACCTTGATGCCAGCGGCGTCGTACAGGTGCATTCGGTGAGCCGGGTGGCGAGCGAGCTTGTCGCCACACGTCGGGTGGGGATGCAGATCGGCAGCGAGTCCTTTGTGTCCACACTCAAGGCGCCCACGGGCGGGTATGCGTACGACACCGTGATGGCGCTGCCGATCGGCAAGACGCTGCTGATTGATGTGCTCGAGCAGAATTGCACCTCGTCGTTCCTCGGCGCCAACATTCGCGCCAAGGTTGGCGTGGACAGCGTGAACACCACGACCCGTGCCATCTATCTGCACGTCCTGTCGAACCCGAACTGCGGGTTCCGCGCGCTGAATCAGGGCGAGCCCAAAGACTAGGCCATGCTCGACATTCGCGTGTTGCGCGAGCAGATGGCGACGCTGCGCGATGCGCTTGCGCGACGCGGCGCGCTGGACGACCTCACCCCGGTGTTGGAGCGCGCTGAGCAGCTCGAACGTGACCGCCGCACGCTGATTCAGGCGGCAGAGGAGCGCAAAGCGGCGCGCAATACGTCGTCGCAGGAAGTGGCCCAGCGCAAGAAGCGCGGCGAGGACGCCACCGAGCTCATGGCGCGTGGCCGCGACCTTGGCGTCGAGATTGCGCGGCTGGAAGGCGAGCTGGCGGCGACCGAGAACGAGCTGCGCGGCATCGTGCTCGTCATTCCCAACATGACCCTGCCCGACGTTCCGTCCGGTGGCGAGGACAATAACAAGGTCGTGAAGGAGTGGGGCACGCCGCGCCGTGATGCCGGCCTCAAGCCGCATTGGGAATTGGGCGAACGTGCCGGCATTCTCGACCTCGAGCGCGCCGTGAAGATCAGCGGGTCCGGGTTCGTGGTGTATCGCGGCATGGGTGCGCGGTTGGTGCGCTCGCTGCTGATGTTCTTCATGGACACACATGCCCGCGAACACGGCTACGAAGAGGTGTGGCCGCCCGATCTCGTGAACCGCGATTCGATGACGGGCACGGGACAGTTGCCCAAGTTCGAGGACGACGCTTACGCCACGCGCGGTGACGACCTGTTCCTCATCCCGACGGCGGAAGTACCGGTCACGAATCTGTATCGCGACGAGATCCTCGAAGCCGACGCGCTGCCCAAGGCGTTTGTCGCGTACTCCAAGTGCTTTCGGCGTGAGGCCGGTTCGGCGGGGAAGGACACGCGCGGCGTGCTGCGCACGCACGAGTTCGACAAGGTGGAGCTGGTGCGTTACGCCACGCCCGAGGACTCGGCCGCGGAGCTCGAGAAGCTGACGGCGCACGCGGAGAGCATGCTGGAACGGCTCGGCCTGCCGTACCGTCGCACGCTGCTCGCCGCCGGCGATACGGGATTCTCGTCGGCGATGACGTACGATCTCGAGTGCTGGGCGCCGGGCGTGGGCGCGTGGCTCGAGGTGTCGTCGTGCAGCAACTTCACCGACTATCAGGCCCGTCGCGCCAACATCCGCTTTCGCGGCGCGAAAGGCGACAAGCCGCGCTTCGTGCACACGCTCAACGGATCGGGCCTCGCGTTTCCACGCACCATCGCGTGCTTGCTGGAGCACTACCAGCGTCCCGATGGCAGCGTCGAGGCGCCGGCCGTGTTGCGGCCGTACCTGGGCACGGACCGCATCGCGTGACGCGGACGTCCCGGGCGAAGCGAGCGCGCTGCTACCCATGACAGCCGCGCTGCTCGCCGGGCTGAACCCGGCACAGCGCGAGGCGGTCGAGTTCGGCGATGGTCCGCTGCTCGTTCTCGCCGGCGCCGGCTCGGGCAAGACGCGCGTGCTCACCACGCGCATCACGCGCCTGATTCTGGAGCGCGGCATCGAGCCGCACCGCATCCTCGCCGTCACGTTCACGAACAAAGCGGCCGGCGAAATGCGCGAACGCATCGCGCGCCAGTTGGGCGCGTCTCCCAACGGTTTGTGGATGGGCACGTTCCACGCCATCGGAGCGCGCATCGTACGTCGCGCCGCGGAGCGGCTGCATCGGACGCCCTCGTTCACCATCTACGACGAGGACGAGCAGCTCTCGGTCATCAAGCGGCTGATGGAGCAGTATCGCATCTCGCCCAAGAGCATCGCGCCGCGCGCCATCCGCGGGGCAATCAGCGACGCCAAGAACCAGCTTGTCGGCGTCGAGGAATACACCAAGCTCGCGCGCGACTCGTTCGCACAGTCGGTCGCCCAGGTGTACGCCGGCGTGGAGTTGGCCTACCGCACGGCCAACGCCGTGGACTTCGACGACCTGCTCGTGATGCCGGTGCGTCTCATGGAGGGCAGCCCGGAGCAACTCGAGCGGTGGCAGAAGCGCTTCGATCACGTCTTGGTGGACGAGTACCAGGACACCAACCATGCGCAGTACCGCTTCATCAAGCTGCTGGGGCGCGAGCACAAGAACGTGTGCGTCGTCGGCGACGACGACCAATCCATCTACGGTTGGCGCGGCGCCGATGTGAAGAACATTCTCGACTTCAGTCGCGATTTCCCCAACGCCGGCGTGGTGCGTCTCGAGGAGAACTACCGCTCAACGCCGGAAATCCTGGCGCTGGCCAACGTGGTCATCAGCGAGAACACGACGCGCATGGGCAAGACGCTCCGGCCCACGCTCGCGTCCGGCGACCGCGTGACCGTCATGCGCTGTCTGGACGAGCGCGACGAAGCGGACTGGATCCTGGGCGACGTACTCGCGCGCCGAGCCCAGCGCCAGATCGCGCTGCATGACGTCGTCATTCTGTATCGCACCAACTCGCAAAGCCGCGCCATCGAAGAGGCGTGTCGCCGCCACTCGATTCCGTATCGCTTGGTCGGCTCCGTTCGCTTCTACGACCGCCGCGAGATTCGCGACCTGATGGCGTACCTGCGCCTCATCGCTAATCCAGCCGACGATGAAGCCTTTCGGCGGGCGATCGGGGCGCCGCGACGTGGCGTTGGCGACACCACCGTCGAGTTCCTGGCGGAGCGCGCTCGGCAGGCGAGCCTCCCGTTGCTGGCAGCCTCCACCCGCCCGGACATCGTCGCCGACCTGCGGCCCGCCGCGCGGACGTCGCTGGCGGCATTCGCGGCGCTGATCGAGGGATTTCGGTTGCGGATCGACGACCTCGCCGTTGACGAGCTGCTTCGCGAGCTGGTGATCGAGACGCGCTACGACGAGCACTTGCGTGCCGAGGGCGAGGAAGCGGCGCGCGAGCGGCTCGACAACGTGCGCGAACTCATCAACGGCGCCGCGGAGACGGTGGCCGAGGAGGGCGGTGAAGTGAGCGGCCCGGCGCTCGACGCGTTCCTGCAGCGCGCGGCGCTGGTGGCCGACGTGGATGCGCTCACCAACGCTGACGGTGACGCGATCACGCTCATGACCATGCACAACGCCAAAGGACTCGAGTTCCCGGTGGTGTTCGTCACCGGTCTCGAGGACGGGCTTTTCCCTCTGGCGCGGTCGTACGAGGATCCCGCGCTGCTGGAAGAGGAGCGTCGCTTGTTCTACGTGGCCATCACGCGCGCCCAGCGCAGCCTCATGCTTGGCTACGCCGAAGAGCGTCGCCGCAACGGCGAACTGATGCGATCGGGGCCCTCGAGTTTCCTCACCGCGATTCCGAAGGGCATGCTCGATGAGCGTTCAACCATCAAGGTGCGCGGCAGCGGCCGCGCGGTGATGAGCTCCATGATGCGCGGCTCAACGCGGTGGGGCGGGCCCAGCCATTCGACCATGACGGACGACGACGGTATGTTCGAGGGCGTTCCGGCGGCCCGTCGTCGCGCCGGCACGCCCGTGCGTCGCCGCGTCGAAGCCGAAGACGAATCGCAACTCGACGCCCGCTACGCCATCGGCGCTCGCGTCAAACACAGATTGTTCGGCGCTGGTACCGTGGCGGAGATCGCGGGCGCTGGCAAGCAGGCCAAGGTCAAGATCGACTTCGACGACGACAATGTGGGACGCAAGACGCTGGTCATCGCGCAGGCCAACCTCGAATCCGACACCGACTAAGTCCATGGCGGCTCCAGTTTCCGTCGCTGACGTGCGCCACGTCGCGCATCTCGCGCGGCTTGGCTTGTCCGACGAGCGCGCCCATGCGCTGACCCGTGAGCTCAATACCATCCTCGAGCACATGGAAGCGCTCGACCGCATCAACACCGACGGCGTGGCCGAGTATTCGGCCATCGAGGCGGGCATGCGGTTGCGTGACGACAAGGGTCCGCCGACGCCGATGACGCAGGGTGCGACCGATCTTGCTCCGCGGTCGCGCGATGGACTCTTGCTCGTCCCGAGGCTGGCCACCCACGAGGACGCTGCGGAATGAGCGAGCGCAAGACCGCGGCCCAGGTCGCTGAGTCGATCCGCTCCGGGAAGGCCACGGCGAAGGCGACCATCGCCGCCGCGTTGACGCGCGCCCGCGATGTGGACGTGGTTGAGAAGCTGAACGTTTTCCTCAAGCGCGCCGACGAGCAGGCGTCGGCGCACGCGGCGCAACTGGACAGCGCCGCGTCCGAACGCGCGGCGATGCCCCTGCTGGGCGTTCCGATCGCGGCGAAGGACAACATCTCGGTAGCAGGCCTGCAGGTCACCTGCGGCTCGAAGATCCTCGAAGGCTACGTGAGCCCGTACACCGCCACGGCGATCGAGCGGTTGCGGCGCGCAGGCGCGGTCCTGGTCGGCAAGACCAACCTCGACGAGTTCGCGATGGGTTCGTCCACGGAGAACTCTGCATTCGGTCCCACCAGGAACCCGATCGCGCCCGAACTCGTTCCGGGCGGATCATCGGGCGGGTCCGCGGCCGCCGTCGCCGCCGGAGTCGTTCCCATCGCACTCGGCTCCGAGACCGGCGGGTCGGTGCGTCAGCCGGCGGCCTTCTGCGGTATCGTCGGCGTCAAGCCGACGTACGGACGCGTGAGCCGCTACGGCCTCGTGGCCTTTGCGTCGTCGCTGGATCAGATCGGCGTGTTCGGCACGTGCGTCCACGACGCGGCGCTCGCGCTCCAGACCATCGCAGGCCGCGATGACGCCGATGCCACCACCGCGGACGTAGCGGTCGATGACTACACGGCATTTGGCGACGGCTCGTTGAAAGGAGTCGTGATCGGCAGGCCGAAAGAGTACTTCCCGGAGAATCTCGACCCCGGCATCGCGGCGCACTGCGCTCGCGGCATCGAGCGGCTCAAGTCGCTCGGCGCGGAGATTCGCGACGTATCCTTGCCGCATACGGCGAGCGCGATTCCGGTCTACTACATCGTCGCGCCGGCGGAAGCGTCCTCGAACTTGGCGCGCTTTGATGGCGTCCGGTACGGGCTTCGAATTGAAGGCGAGGGGCTGCGCGGATTGTACGAGGCCACACGGTCGCAGGGCTTCGGCCCCGAAGTGACCCGTCGCATCATGCTCGGCACCTACGTGCTCTCGGCCGGCTATTACGACGCCTACTATAGAAAGGCGATGCAGGTGCGGACGCTCATCGCCAACGATTTCCGCACCGTGTTTGCGCAGGGCGTCCACGCGCTGTTCACCCCCACCACGCCGACTCCGGCATTCGCCTTCGGGGCCAGGAGCGATCCCTACGAGATGTACCTGAGCGACATCTTCACGTGCACGGCGAATCTCGCCGGCGTGCCGGCGCTGTCACTGCCAATCGGGCGCGTGGGCAAGCTGCCGGTGGGAGGGCAGTTCATCGCGCCGCACTTTCAGGAGCAGCGGATGTTCGCAATCGCACGCGCGCTGGAAGTGGCGCTCGGTGCGGAGGCACATGCATGACCGCGGATAGCCGAATGCCGGGTCATGAGTCACGGGTCACGAGCAGCTACGAGATGGTGGTAGGCCTCGAGGTGCACTGCCAGCTGCTCACGCATACCAAGGCGTTTTGCGCGTGCGCCACGTCGTTTGGCGACGCGCCCAACAGGAACACGTGCCCAGTCTGCCTGGCCCTGCCGGGCTCCTTGCCGGTGCTCAACCAGCACGCCGTTGAGCTGGCGGTGCGGGCGGCGCTGGCGCTTGGCTGCACGGTGTACGAGACGTCGGTCTTCGCGCGCAAGAACTACTTCTATCCGGACCTGCCCAAGGGCTACCAGATCTCCCAGTTCGACAGGCCGCTCGCCACCGGCGGGCACATCGGCATCAGCCGCGACGGCGGTGCGGCAACAGTCGGCATCACGCGCGTCCACATGGAAGAGGACGCGGGCAAGTCGCTGCACGATCGCTATCACGGTGCCACCGCGATCGACCTCAACCGCGCCGGTGTGCCGCTCATCGAGATCGTCAGCGAGCCGGACATGCGTTCGCCAAAGGAAGCGGGCGAGTACCTCCGCGCCCTCAAGGAAATCCTCGAGTTCATGGGCGTCAGCGACGTGAGCATGGAAGAGGGGAGCCTGCGGGTGGATGCCAACGTGTCGGCCCGCAAGCGCGGAGAGCAGACGCTCGGCCAGAAGACCGAGGTCAAGAACATGAATTCGTTTTCCGGCGTGGAGCGTGCGCTGGAGCTGGAGTTCGTGCGGCAGTGCGCAGTGCTGGATGCCGGCGTCCGCGTGGAACAGCAGACCATGCTGTGGGACGCCGCGGCCAACGAAGTACGTCCCTCGCGCACGAAAGAGGGTAGCCACGACTACCGCTACTTCCCGGAGCCGGACCTGCCGCCGCTCAAGCTCGAGCGCGCGTGGATCGATCGCGTCCGAAGCACGCTGCCGGAGTTGCCGGCCCTGCGGCGCGAGCGGTTCGTGCGCGAGTATCAGTTATTGGCGCACGACAGCGAGGTGCTGACTTCGTCAGCGGCATTGGCGAACTACTTCGAGGCGGTGGCGCGCGCGTCGGACGGCAAAGCAGCCGCGAATTGGGTGATGGGCGAGGTCCTCGCCGCGCTCAAGAGCGCCGCCACTCCAATCATGAACTTTCCCATTGCGCCGGACCGCCTCGCCGCGCTCCTGCGCCTCGTGCGCGATGACACCGTGAGTCGCACGGCTGCCAAACAGATCTTCACGGCGATGCTGTCGTCGCCTGACGCGCCCGACTTTATCGCGACGCGCGACGGATTGGTCAAGGTGACTGATGACTCGGCCCTGAGAGGGTGGCTCGACGAGGTCATCGCCGAACTCCCGAAGGAAGCGGAGCGCTACAGAGCCGGCGAGAAGAAGCTCCAGGGAGTGCTCATCGGCGCCGTCATGAAGAAATCCAAAGGTAGCGCCGACCCCAGGCGCCTGGCTCAGTTGTTGGCAGAGCGCTTCGGAACGTAGAGCGGGTCGGCGAGCCGCATCGCGAACGCCAGCTGGCTCGTGGGCATACCGAAGTGCGCCTCGGCCTCCTGCCGCAGGGCATCGGGGCCGTTCAACCGCAGCGTGTCGCGGCGCACTTGCTTGGCCCGGCGCAACGGTTCGTCGCCGGACGGGTCCAGCGAGCACGGCTCCGCCGAGTCTGAGCGGCTCAGGACGTCGATCACGTAGTCGAAGGAGCGCGCCAGGTACACGCCCACCTCGTCGTCGCCCAGATCCCAACGGCTGTGATCCAGCATCATCTGGAAGATGCGTTGCCACGATTCCGCGTCGGCCGTGTGCACCATGCCGCGGAAGATCCGACGGTTGGTGGACGTGCTGAAGATCGTGGGGCTCAGGATCCGGTCCAGCAATGCGTCCGCTCGGCCGTGATCGCGCCGGATCAGGTCGCTGGCCTTGAGGCCGGAGCGCTCACCCAGGTGTGTCTCGAAGCGGCTCTCCCAGTAACTGTGTCCGATGCCAGCGGTGGACGCCGTGAGCGCGAGTTGCCTCGGCACGAAGTAGTTGTGCGCCACCGCGTCGGCCGCGAGGTGCGACAGGTAGCCGAGCCCGAAGCTGCGCAACGGCTCGTCGCGCGCGGCGTCATGAATCTCGAAGCCGACGTTCCACGAATGACAGTGCCGGCCCGCCGGCGCGTACTTCTTGGCGATGCTGGTGTCGGCCGCGATGGAGCCGTACAGGAACTCGTGCGGAAAGGCGCGCAGCAGGTCGCCGATCGCGGGCGGCAGCAGCGTCAGCGACCGCAGCACGGCATCGCCGAGAAACACGTGCGTGCCCGGGGTCCACGCCCACGCTGTGTCCGGCAGCAGCAGCAGCAACGCCAGTGCGGCGCCGAGCAGAGCCAGGGGGCGCACTAGCCGGCTCGCTTGCGCCGCGAGCGCACTTTGGGGCGGCCCCCGCGTGGCTTTCGGTGACCGCCTTCCGCGAGCAAGTCCTCGCCGTCGTCGTCGCCGTCGTCGTTGCCGTCGTCGTCGCCGTTCATCGCGGCCGATGCGCCCGCGCGAACGCCGTGGACTGTGGACACGGTGGAGACCACCACGCGCTCGGCTTCCGACTGGGCCACGTCCATGAGTGCGCCGAAATCGCGCAGGCGTCGCTCGGTGGACGCCACGGCGGTGTGCAACCCGCGCGTCGCTTGGCCGATGGTCTCGCTCACCTGCTTCACCTCGTCGCGCACCGTTTCGGTGATCTCGTTCACGCTCGCGGCGATCCGGTTGGCGTTCTCGGTGAGCGGCTTGAGGTCGTCGTACGCCTTGTCCATCAGGCCGCGCAGCTGCTTGAGACTCTTCGTGAACGCGAGGACGGCCGGCACCAGCACGATCACGAGCACCAGCAGGACGAGCGTGTTCAGGGCGCTGGCGACGCCGACGAGCGTATCGAACCAGTCGCGGTCGGCGGGGGTCATGCGCGCGGGGCCGATTCGGCGAGTGCGGAGCGGATGAGCATGGGAACCATCGGCATGCTATGGACGCCACACGCGATGGTCAAGCGCGTAGCGCGCTTGACGCACGCGAGGCACCCGTCCAACCTTCGCCGCCATGGGCGCATTGCAGTACATCGTTGAAGGAGGCCGGTCGCTCAAGTCCGGGGCCGCCATCCAGCCGTCCGGGAACAAGAACGCCGCGCTGCCGATCATCGCCGCGGCGCTGCTCACGGAACACCCGGTCACGCTGTCCAACGTGCCGCGCATCCGCGACGTCGAGGTGCTGGTCCAGCTCGTGCGTTCCCTTGGCGTGCACGTGGACTGGAAGGGGGGGGATCAGAACACGCTGGAGATCCACGCGAAGTCGGTGACGGCCGCCCAACTGGATCCGGAACTGTGTCGCCGCATTCGCGCGTCCATCCTGCTCGTGGCGCCGGTGTTGGCGCGCTGCGGCGAGATTCGCCTGCCACCCCCAGGCGGTGACGTGATCGGCCGGCGCCGGCTGGACACGCACTTTCTCGCGCTGGAGGCGCTTGGCGCCAAGGTGGAGTTCATGGACATGCTCCACCTGAGCACCAAGGGGCTGCGCGGCGCCGACGTGTTTCTCGACGAACCCAGCGTCACCGCCACGGAGAACGCCGTGACGGCGGCGGCCGCGGCGAAGGGCACCACGATTCTCCGCAATGCCGCCTGCGAGCCGCACGTGCAGGACCTCTGCCGTTTCCTGGTCACGCTCGGCGCGAAGATCGATGGGATCGGCACCAACCAGCTCACCATCGAAGGCGGTCGCGCGCTGGGCGGCGGCACGCACCGCATCGGCCCGGACCACATCGAAGTCGGGTCGTTCATCGCGGTCGCGGCGGTGACCAAGTCCGACCTCCGCATCAAGAACGCCGGCGTCGAACACCTGCGGTCGACACTCCTCGGTTTCGAGCGCCTCGGCATCGCTTGCCGCGCGGAGGGCGACGATCTCGTTGTTCCCGCGCAGCAGAAGCGCGAGATCGAACCAGACCTCGGCGGACACGTCCCGAAGATCGAGGACCAGCCGTGGCCCGCGTTCCCGGCGGACACCATGTCGGTCGCGATCGTCACCGCCACGCAGTGTTCCGGCATGGTGATGGTGCACGAGAAGATGTTCGAGTCGCGGCTCTTTTTCGTGGACAAGCTGACCGCCATGGGCGCCCGCATCGTGCTCTGCGACCCGCATCGCGCGATCGTCTCGGGACCCACGAAACTGCGCGGAGCCACGGTCGAATCGCCGGACATTCGCGCCGGCATGGCCATGCTCGTCGCCGCCCTCTGCGCGGACGGCGTGAGCACCATCCGCAACATCGGCCAGATCGAGCGCGGCTACGAGCGTATCGACGAACGCCTCAACGCGCTCGGAGCCAGGATCACCCGCGAGGAGGATCGCGGCACGCGATGATGGGACCGGAGTACGCAGAGGTCGTTCGCGACTTCGCGGAGTTCGGCGTTACCGCGTTCACGACCACCCGCGCGTTCGGCACCGTCAGTTCCGCGTCGACCGAGCCGGCGAACGTGGTGGCCAGTCGGTGGGACGCCATTCGCGACGCCGCGAAGGCGGCGGGCGTCGACCGGCTGGCGACGTCGCACCAGGTGCACGGCGCGGCTGTGCTCGAGCACAACGTCAGGTGGCACGGTTGGCTTCGCGCCGGTGACGCTGACGGACATCATTCCGCGACGCGCGGCACCGCGCTGGGCGTTACGATCGCGGATTGCGTTCCCATCTTCATCGCGCATCCGTCCGGCGCCGTCGCCCTGCTGCATTCGGGTTGGCGCGGCACCGTGGCGCGCATCGTCGAGCGGGGAATCGGCGCGTTCGTTTCGCGCGGGGCGCGCGCTGCGGACCTTCGAATGCACCTGGGCCCGGCGATCTGCGGCAAATGTTACGAAGTCAGCGCGGACGTAGCGACCCAGTTGTTGGGCCTCCCACAATCCGCCTCGCGCGCGGTGGATCTGCGCGGGTTGATCGCCGATCATGCCCGTGCCGCCGGCGTCCGACAGATCACGATGTCGCCGCTATGCACCAAGTGTGACAACGCCCGCTTCTTCTCGCACCGCGCCGGCGACGCCGGTCGCCAAGTTGCGGTGATTCTCGCCAGCAGCTGACCCGCCAAGCGCGGCATCGTACCGCGAGTACAGCGTACAGCGTACGGGTTTTGTCGGTCGTTCAGCTTGACGCTCTCGTAGCCAACGGATACCTTATTCCTTGCTGCGCGGGTGAAAGCCCCGCGAGCGGAATGTGGGGGAGGTTCCCCACATTTTTTTGTTCTCTGGAAATACCTAACGCGAAGTGTGAACCAAACGCTGGAAGTCGTTGTTGTAACTGAGCTTGGTGCTGTCGGATTCGATCTCGTTGAGCTTCGAACCGCCGGTTCCAGGGGTCAGCCGCTGTTCGAGATTCGCATCGAACGGCGCGACGGCCAAAGCGTGACCGTAGATGACTGCGCGCGGGTATCACGAGCGCTCGAGGCTCGGCTCGACGAAAGCGGGCTGGTGCCCGGGCGCTATGTGTTGCAGGTGTCGTCGCCGGGCGATCGCCCGCTGAAGACGCCGGCGGAGTGGCGGCGGTTCGTGGGAAGCTGGGTGTCGGTGCTGGCGCCGGAGCACGGCGGTCGCTTCGAGGCCCGGTTGGTGAGCGTGGACGGAGAAGACGGTTCGGAGTCAGTGACGCTGGAGTGGGACAATAATCGACGTGTCGTGCCGATCGCGGCGGTGAAGCAAGCGCGATTGGCGTTTCGCATCTGAAGCCAACGAGGACTTGAGTGATGGTTAGCCCTGCAGATATCCTGGCCGCATTCCGAGAGGTGACGAACGTCAAGCAGATTGAACGTTCGGAGCTTTACGGCTTGTTGCAGGACGGCATCATGGCGGCGCTCGCCAAGAAGTACGGTCCCAATGTGCAGGCCGAAGTCGAGATCGACGACGAGAAGGGCGGCATCAAGATCGTGTTGCTGCGCACCGTCGTGGATGTGGTCGAGGATGCCAGCAAGGAAGTGTCGCTCGCCGATGCGCGCGGGTTCGACGAGAGCTTCGAGGTCGGCGACGTGCTCGAAGAGCCTATCGACTTCGCGATCTTCGGCCGCGCCGCGGTGCAGGCGGCCAAGCAGCGCATCATCCAGCGCGTCCGCGAAGGCGAGCGCTCCAAGATCCGCGACGAATTCTCCACCAAGCTCGGCGAGCTCCTCTCCGGCGAAGTGCAGCAGATCGAGCGCGGCAAACTCGTCGTGATGCTCAACAAGTTCCGCGAGGCGGAAGCCATCATCCCGTACCGCGACCAGAATCACCGCGAGCATTTCCATCAGGGCGAGACAATTCGCGCGGTGCTCAAGCGCGTCGAAGAGACGCCCAAGGGGCCGCGCCTGATCCTGAGCCGTGGCGACCCGCTCTTCGTGAAAGCGCTCTTCAAGCTCGAAGTGCCTGAGATCCAGCAGGGCATCGTCGAGATCAAGGCGTCCGCGCGTGAGGTCGGCAGCCGCACCAAGATCGCGGTGTTCTCCAAGGACGAGTCCATCGATCCGGTGGGCGCGTGCGTCGGCCTCAAGGGCTCGCGCGTGCAGGCCGTGGTGAACGAACTCGGCGGCGAACGCATCGACATCGTGCCGTGGTCGCCAGATCCGGAGCGCTTTGCCAAGCTGGCGCTCGCGCCGGCTCGCGTGGCGCGTGTGTTCAGCGATCCGGCCACCAAGACAATCCAGGCGGTCGTGGACGAAGACCAGCTTTCGCTGGCCATCGGCCGCAACGGCCAGAATGTGCGCCTGGCGTCCGAACTGACGGCGTGGAAGATCGATCTGTACTCGAGTCGCGAGTGGCTGGAGCGCGGCGCCGAGGGTGGCATTTTTGCGCCGCTCCCGGGCGATGAAGCGGCGGACGTGCGTCTCTCGGAAATCGAAGGCATGGCGCCGGCGACGGTCGCCATCCTCGAAGAGGGCGGCTACAAAACCCTCAACGACATCATCGATCTGGAGCGCGAGGATTTCATCAAGCTGCCCGGCATCACGCTGGAGGACGCCGATCGCTTGATGGGAATCATCAATGAGTTGACGGACGAAGGCTCGGACGGCGCATCGGCAGGCGACGACAAGGGCGAAGCGCCGGACGCTGAGGGTGCGGGCCCCACGCCGGTCAAGCAGGGGTAGTGGACGAAGCGGTCATGCGTCAGGTGCTGCGTCTGGTCGGACTCGGAGTCCGGTCGCGTGGCGCGGTGGTTGGAGTGGAGCGGGTGCGTGAGGCGGCTCAGCGGGGCAAGGTGGCGCTTGCGCTGGTCGCGGCGGATTCATCGAAGCACAGCTTGTCCAAGGTGGTGCCGTTGCTTGCCGCGCGCCGCGTGCGCGTGGTGAGTGTGGCCAAGTCCGTGGACCTTGGCGGAGCGGTGGGCAGGGAGCAGACGGCGGTGGTCGGTATCGTGGATAGACAGCTCGCGCAGGGTATCCGCGAGTTGACTGATTCGGTTCCGGAACGGAGCCAGGGAGAAGGGTCGGCTTGAGCAAGAAGGTCAGCGACATGGCGGGCGAGTTCGGCATTCCCACTGACGAGGTGATGACTCTCCTTCGGCAGATGGATGTGGCTGTCCGTGGCCCAGCCAGTGTGCTGGCCGATGACCAGGTGTCGCGCGTCCGCCTGCGCTGGGAACGCGAGAAGCGGCATCGCGCCGAGAAGCAGAGCGCACCGGTTGCCCCGGCGCGTCGTCGCAAACCGGCCGCGGAAGGCGCGCCCGTCGAAGCAGCCGCGCCCGTCGCCGCGGAATCGTCCGAGCCGGCAAAGCCTGGCAAGGCCGCCAAGACGACCAAGGCCGCAAAGGCACCAAAAGCGACCAAGGCCAGCAAGGCGAAGGCCGCCGCGCCCCCCGAAGAAGCCGCGCCGACCATCCGCCGCCGCAAGAAAGCGGACATCGTTGTGCCGCCGCCGGTTGAGGAGATCGTTCCCGATGAACCGGTGCGCGAGACGGCGGCGCCCGCCGCGCCATCGGCGCCCGACGGCCTTGAACAGGCGCCGGCGACTGACGCACCGTCGCGCGAAGTCGTTCGCGCTTCGCCCCCACAGCCCGTCCGTGCGGTGCCGCCGATGGCGACCGTGAGCGCCGGCGGCACCGCCGCGCCCGAGCGTCCGCGTCCCCGTCCCATCACGCCCGGCGCACCGCGTCCGCGCCCAGTGGCGAGCAGCAGCGGCAGCTTCGGTCCGCCGCGCCCAGTGGCGTCCGCGACGCCGGGCGGTGCGTCGAGCACGGCGCGTCGCGATGAGCGCAAGCCGTCGGGCCCGGGTGGCAGCCCCAGTGCGCCGTCCATGGACCGCGGCCGCCGCCGCAAAGGCAAGCGCGGCGCCGCCGACCAGGAAGCGGTCGACGCCAACGTGTCCAAGACGCTCGCCGCCATGCGCGGCGGGCCGCAGCGCCGCACGGCCAGCGACATGCGCGGCGAAGTGCGTGAGCGACGTGAGGCAGGCATTGCCGAAGCCGCGGAACGCGAGAAGAAGATCATCCGCGTCAACGAGTTCATCACCGTGTCAGAGCTTGCGCAAATCCTCAAGCTCCCTGCCACGGAGATCGTCGGCTTTGCGTTCAAGAACATGGGGTTGATGATCACCATCAATCAGCGCCTCGACTTCGACCAGATCGAGCTCATCGCCGGCGAATTCGACTTCCAGGCCGTGCGTGAAGACGAGTATCAGGCCGAAGACGCCCTCACGGTCGTTGCCGACACGGCCGAGGAGCTCAAGTCGCGGCCGCCCGTGGTCACCATCATGGGCCACGTCGACCACGGCAAGACGTCCCTGCTCGACTTCATCCGCAAGGCCAACGTCGTGGCAGGCGAAGCCGGCGGCATCACGCAGCACATCGGCGCCTATCACGTCACGCTGCCCAAGGGGAAGAGCATCACCTTCCTGGATACACCCGGTCACGAAGCATTCACGGCCATGCGCGCCCGTGGCGCCCAGATCACGGACATTGTCGTCCTCGTCATCGCGGCCGATGACTCCATCATGCCGCAGACCATCGAGGCGATTTCACACGCCAGGAACGCCGGCGTGCCAGTGGTCGTTGCCATCAACAAGGTCGATCTCCCGCAGGCGAATGCCGCCAAGGTGAAGCAGGAATTGCTCGGGCAGGGCGTCGTCCTCGAGGAGTTCGGCGGCCAGGTGCTCTCGGCCGAGATCTCGGCGAAGAAGGGCCAGAACATCGACGCGCTCCTCGATGCCATCCTGCTCCAGGCCGAAATCCTCGACCGCAAGGCGAATCCGGACCGGCGTGCCTCGGGCACGGTCGTCGAGGCGCAGTTGGATCCGGGCAAGGGTCCTGTCGCCACGGTGCTCGTGCAGAACGGCACGCTGCGCGTCGGCGACGACTTCATTGCCGGCATGTACCCGGGCCGCGTGCGTGCGCTCATGGATGAGCGCGGCAAAGCCGTGAAGGAAGCCGGGCCTGGCATTCCCGTGCAGGTGCAGGGAGCCGAAGGCGTGCCGATGGCGGGCGATCAGCTGCTCGTGGTGGAGGAAGCCAACTCGTCGCGCGAGATCGCGCAGCGTCGTCAGCGCCTGGACCGCGAGGCCAAGAGCCGTCGCGGCGGACGCGGCGTGTCGTTGGAAGACTTCATGGCGCAGACCGCGCCCGACCAGGGTCGCACGCTCCAGATCGTCATCAAGGCGGACCAGGGCGGCCCGGCGGAAGCGTTGGCCGATTCACTCGAGAAACTGTCCACCGCGGAAGTGAAGGTCGAAATCATTCATCGCGGCGTCGGCGCCATCACCGAAACGGACGTCAACCTCGCAAAGGCGGCCAAGGACGCGATCATCATCGGCTTCCATGTGCGCCCGGACAACAACGCGCGCGCGGCCGCCGAGCGCGAAGGCGTGGACATCAAGCTGTACCGCATCATCTACGAGGCCGTCAACGAAGTGCGCGCGGCGCTCGAAGGCATGCTGCGTCCCGAACAGCGCGAAATCGTCGTGGGTGAGGCGCAAGTTCGCGAAGTGTTCAAGATCTCGAAGATCGGCACCATCGCCGGCTGCATCGTCCGCAGCGGCATCATGAACCGTCAGTCCAAGGTTCGCGTCGTGCGCGACGGCGTCGAGGTCTATCAGGGCAACATTTCCTCGCTCAAGCGTTTCAAGGACGACGTCCGCGAGGTGAAGGAAGGATTCGAGTGCGGTATCGGCGTCGAGAATTTCAACGACGTCAAGGTGAACGACATCATCGAGTGTTTCCGCACCGAGCAGATCGCGCGCACCCTTGCCGGCGCTTCGGCGTCCTGACGAGACGGCGGCGCGTCCGCGCCGCCACATCACATGCCGCCAGTCCATCGTCGTGCCGACCGGGTCGCTGAAGCGATTCGCGAAAACGTCGCGACGTTCCTGACAAGCGGCGCCAAGGATCCGCGTCTCGTTGCTCCTGTGACGGTCACCGCCGTGGACGTCACGCCCGACCTGCGTCACGCCAAAATCTTCATCAGCATGATGGGTACGGAAGCCGAGCGCGCCTCAACGCTTGAGGCGCTGAAGGGCATGACCGGTCACCTGCGATCGCGTCTGGCGAAGGCCATGAGTCTGCGCGTCGCTCCTGAAGTCGCGTTCCGCGTTGACGAAACGGTGGCGCGCGCGGCGCGAATCGAATCGTTGCTCGCCGAGGTTCGCCCGAAAGATCCCGATGACGGAGACGCGAAGTCCTGACGGCGTGCTCCTCGTCGACAAGCCGGCGGGACTCAGCTCGCACGCCGTGGTGGACCGCGCCCGCCGGGCACTCGGCACGCGACGCATCGGACACGGGGGGACCCTGGATCCGTTCGCGACCGGCCTCTTGGTGCTCCTGCTCGGCCGGGCGACGCGACTGCTGCCGTACCTCGCCCACGATCCGAAGGTGTACCGCGCCACCATTCGCTTTGGCAGGGCGACGACCACTGACGACGCCACCGGCGAGCCGGTGAACGAGGCACCGGTGCCGGCGGCGGGTGCCGTCGAGGAGGCGGTGGCCGCCATGACCGGATACCTGCTGCAGCGCCCACCGGCGTTTTCCGCCAAGCAGGTGGGCGGCGTGCGCGCCTACAAAGCGGCGCGGCGCGGCAAGCCGATGACTCTCGAGCCGGTGGCTGTCCACGTCCATGGCTGGCGACTGCTCGGCTGGGCGGGAGCCGATCTCGACGTGGAGGTCTCGTGCGGGCCAGGGACCTATGTGCGCGCGCTGGCACGCGACTTGGGTGAAGCGTCGGCGTCGGCGGCGCACCTCGTGGCCCTCCGCAGGCTACGTAGCGGCCCGTTTGATGTAACGCAGGCGCAGACGCTCGGGGCCATTGAAGACGGCGCTGCGCGCCTGCTGTCGCCGGCGTCCGCGGTTTCGCACCTTCCGGACCAGCCGCTCGACGATTTGGAGGCCAAGCGGATCGTGCATGGACAGATGGTGAGGGCCACGGTGGACGGGCCGCGCGCGGCGCTCAGCCACGCCGGTGAATTGCTGGCGGTTGCCGAGCGTGAGGACGGGCAGTGGCGGCCGCGCGTCGTGCTTCGCGATGCCTGAGCGCCGGGACGTGCTGCCTCGCGGACACCGCGGCTCGGTGGTGACCGTGGGCACCTTTGACGGCGTCCATCGCGGCCACCATCTGGTGCTGGAGCGGACCGCGGACGCGGCGCGCGACGCCGAGCTCGTGAGTGTCGCGCTGACATTCGAGCCGCACCCGCTCGACGTTGTGAACCCGTCGGCGGCGCCGCCGCTCCTGACGCTGCATGACGAAAAGCTGGAGCTGCTGGCCCAGACGACCGTGGACTACGTGGTCGTTCTGCCGTTCACCCCGGAGCTAGCGGCCAAGACGCCAGAGGAGTTCGTCCGCGACGTGCTGATGCGGCGCTTCGACATGCGTTCCCTGTACATCGGGCACGATCACGGGTTCGGTCGCGGCCGCGCCGGTGACGTGGAGTCACTGCGCATGATCGGGGGCCGGCACGGCTTCCCGGTCACTGCCATCGATGCCGTGCGCGGATCGGACGGGACGCCGATTTCGTCTACGGGCATTCGTCGTGCGTTGGCCCATGGTGATCTCGCGCGCGCGCAGGACGGTCTTGGCCGCCGCTACGCTTTCGCCGGCCGGGTGGCTCGGGGAGAGGGGCGTGGCCGCGACCTGGGCTACCCGACGCTCAACGTGGAACTGGGGTCACGTCGCAAGCTGCTCCCGCCACACGGCGTGTATGCAGTGCTGGTCACGTCCGCGCGTGGCTCGTACGGCGGCATGATGAATCTCGGCCCGCGCCCCACTTTTGGTGACGACAACGTCGGCTTGGAAGTTCATGCGTTTGACGCCGCCGGGGACTGGTACGGCGCGTTCGTGAAAGTCGAGTTCGTGGCCCGTCTGCGTGACACGATCCGGTTTTCCGGCCCGGAGGCCCTGGTTGCGCAGCTCGAAATTGACGCCGCGCAAGCGCGCGCGTTGGTCGCGCCCGTGACCCGCGTTCGTTGACCACGACTGTACGCTCGGCTAACCTAAGAGCTTCTCGGACAACACTTTCCTCAAATCGCGGCACATGTCGAAATTGAAGTGGCGGCTGTTGACGATCGTAGCCGCGCTGGCCGCGTCCGTCTGGTTTCTCTTTCCGCGAGACGTCACGGTCAAGCGCCGCGGCGACGACGGCCTGCTGCACGAAATCACCGAACGCCGCGTTCCGTTGCGCCTCGGCCTGGATCTCCAGGGCGGCATGCACCTCGCGCTCGAGCTGGACGATTCCAAGCAGGTGGTGGCCGACCGCGCCGACGCTATCGAACGCGCGTTGAAGACGGTACGAACACGGATTGAAGGATTCGGCGTCTCTGAGCCGGTGGTCCAGAAGTCCGGCAGCGATCGCATCATCGTCGAACTGCCGGGCATCACCGATCCCGACCGTGCCATCGCCGTTGTTCGCGACCAGGCGTTCCTTGAATTCCAGATCACCGACAAGACCCAGGCTTTGGAGCGCGTCTTGCCGCGACTCGACGCGATCGTGCGCGAACGGAAGCTCACGACCGCGAGCGGACGCCCGGCAACGGCGGCCCCGGCCCCGGCGGCCCGAGGACTGCAGGATCTCCTCAGGGCCGCGGACACCGGCGCCAAGGCAGATTCGGGCCGGCGTCGCGGTGATTCGACGAAGACGGACACGGCGGTCGTGGGCGGCGCGTTCTCGAACCTAATTCAGCAGGGCGGCATGCCCGGCGAGTACCTCGTCAAGTCGACCGACGTGGCGACCCTCACGCGCTTCCTCGAAGACTCCGCGGTGAGAACCGCCTTGCCGCCGGCCAAGGAAGTCCTGTGGGGCTCCGACTCCAGCGCCGTGGGCAACATGTGGTACAAGCCCATCTACGTCGTCGACCAGCGCGCGATCATGACGGGCGACCATCTCACGGACGCACGCCCCAACACGTCCCCGCTCGAAGGCACGATCGTCCAGTTCAAGCTGGATAATGTCGGCGGCCGTCGCTTCCGCAGCGAGACCGGCAAGCACGTCAACGACTACATGGCCATCGTACTCGACGGACGTGTCATGGGCCGCCCGCCGGTGATCCAGAGTGCGATCAGCACCGACGGCCAGATCACGATGGGTGGCAAGGACCTTGCCGCCGCGCAGGATCTCGCGCTCGTGCTGCGCGCCGGCGCGTTGCCGGTGCCGCTTCGCGTCGCGGAGATTCGCAGCATCGGACCGAGTTTGGGCGAGGATTCCATTGCGAAAGGACTGCGCGCCGGCCTCCTGGGCATCGCGATGGTTGTCGTGATCATGATCGGCTACTACCGCTTCTCCGGCGTGCTGTCCGTGGCAGGCCTGATCTTCTACGCCGTGTCCACACTGGCCTTCCTGGCGGCCTTTGACGCCACACTGACGTTGCCGGGCATCGCGGGTTTCATCCTGTCGATCGGCATGGCGGTGGACGCGAACTTCCTTCAGTTCGAGCGCATCCGTGAGGAACTCAACCGCGGCAAGACGGTGCGCACCGCCGTCGATGAAGGCTTCAAGAATTCGTGGGCGGCCATCATCGACACGCACGTGACGACGGCGCTCACGGGCGCGGTCCTGTACCAGTACGGCACCGGCCCTGTGAAAGGCTTCGCGGTCACCCTCGTCGCCGGCGTGGTCTCTTCCATCCTGAGTTCGGTCTTCGTCGTGCGGACGCTGTTCCTGTGGTGGCTTACGCGGTCGCGCGGCAATCAACCCCTGAGCATCTGATGCTGCGCATTCTCCACGACACCAAGATCGACTTCATCAAGCGGTGGCGCTTGGTCGGCGTCATCGTCCTGACGTTCCTTATGCCGGCGCTGGTGTGGATCACCGTCTCGACGTTTGGCGGCGGCGTCAACAAGGCATTTCGGCTGGGCATCGAGTTCACCGGTGGCGCGGTGGTCCAGGTGGCTTTCAAGCAGGATGTCAACATCGCCGATGTTCGCCAGACCGTGACTGCCGTGTACGCCAGCGCCGAGGTCCAGAACTTCGGATCACCGCGAGACCTCGTGGTGCGCGCGCAAGGTCGCGAGGCGGGCCAGGCTGAGTCGCCCGAGGCGGTGTCGAATGCGATCCGCACTGCGTTGCGCGATCGCTTTGGTGAGGCAACGTTCACGGTAGTCCGCTGGGAGGGGATCGGCCCGCGCGTTGGGGCCGAGATGCGCCGCAACGCGGTGATTGCGATGCTCATCTCGTTCGCGGTCACGCTGTTGTACCTGGCGTGGCGATTCGATGCACGGCTGGCCGTCGCCGCCGTGGCCGCCAACGTGCACGACATCATCGCCACGTTCGCGTTCATCAAGTACATGCAGATCGAGATTTCGCTGTTCGTCGTCGGCGGCATCCTCACCGTGATCGGCTACTCGCTGGCCGACAAGGTCGTCGTGTTCGACCGCGTGCGCGAGTTGTTGCGCAAGGGTGCGCGCGCGGCGCTGACCGACACGCTCAACCTCGCCATCAACGAAACGCTGCCGCGCACCGTGATGACGGGATCGACGGTCATCGCGTGCCTCATCTCGCTCATCGGCCTCGGCGGCGAGGTGCTGCGACCGTTCGCCATGGTCCTGCTGTTCGGCATCGTGATCGGCACGTTCAGCTCGATCTACGTCGCCTCGCCGTTCCTCCTGCTGATCGAGCGGCAGTGGCCGCGTCACGACGGCGAGACCAAGGGCATGTCGCGCGCGTTGGCCGAGCAGCGGAAGCGGGACGACAAGATCGACATGGCGGCGCGGTAACGCGCGGCGCATGGCCACGTTCGTGGACAGTCATGTCCACCTCGCGGACGTGGCCTTCGACGCTGATCGGGATGCAGTGATCGAGCGCGCGCGCCTCACCGGTGCGCGCGCTCTCGTTTGTATCGGCGAGTCGATTGCCGCTGCGGCACGGGCGGCGGAGATCGCCCGTGCGCATCCAGGATTTGTGCACTTCACGGCCGGTGTGCATCCACACGACGCCGCTGGCTTCGACGCAGACCGCGACTCGACGGCGATTCGCGAGGCACTACGCAACGGCGCGGTCGCCATCGGCGAATGCGGTCTGGACTATCACTACGACCACTCGCCGCGCGACAAGCAGCGCGCAGCGTTCGCGGCGCAGATTGACATCTCACACGAGACAGGCCGTCCGCTCGTGGTGCACACGCGCGAAGCCGTGGACGACACGCGCACGATGGTCGAGGGTGCCGGGAAGCGCGGCGTCCGCGGTGTGTTGCACTGCTTCACTGGTCCGCGCGAGCTCGCGGTCACGGCGCTCGACGCCGGGTGGCACATCTCGTTCAGCGGTGTCATCACGTTCAAGAAGTGGAATGACGATGCGTTGTTGCGATGGCCGCCAGCGGAGCGGCTGTTGCTGGAATCCGATGCGCCCTATCTCGCCCCGGTCCCGCACCGCGGCAGTCGCAACGAGCCTGCGTGGGTGAGCGTCACGCTCGCCAAGCTGGCCGCGGCGCGCGGCGTGCCGGCGGACGATTTGGGCCGCATCACGTGCGAGAACGCTGCACGATTCTTCGGCCTCACCTTGATTTAGATATCACCAGTCACCAGTCACCAGTCACCAGTCACCAGTCACCAGTCACCAATCACCGTCTCATGAAAAGCATCAAGACCGACAAGGCCCCGACGGCCATCGGCCCGTACTCGCAGGCGATCGTCGCCAACGGTTTCGTCTTTTGCGCCGGCCAGATCCCGATCGATCCCGCCTCGGGACAGATGATCGGCGGCGACATCAAGGCGCAGACGGAGCGCGTGCTCGACAATCTCGCCGCAGTGCTTGCGGCCGCCGGTGCGTCGTGGGCGAACGTTGTGAAGACCACCGTTTTCCTGCAGGACTTCAAGGACTTTGCCGTGGTGAACGAGATCTACGGCCGCGTACTCGGCGGCGCGCTGCCGGCGCGTTCCACCGTGCAGGTCGCCGCGCTGCCGCGTGGTGTCGCGATCGAAATCGACGCGATCGCCGCGCTTCCTTAACCCTGCACCCTGCACCCCGCACCCTGCACCCTGAGTACCCATGTCCACCAACATGACCCGCCAGGAGCTCTTCAAGCTGACATCGTTCGCACGATGCGCCGGTTGAGCCGCCAAGCTGGGTCCGGGTGACCTGACGAAGGCCCTTGAAGGATTGCCGAGCCGTTCCGATCCGCGCCTGATTGTCGGGCACGAGACCATGGATGACGCGGGGGTCTTCGTCATATCCGACGATCTCGCCTTGGTGCAAACGGTGGATTTCTTCGCACCCATCGTCGACGACCCGTACCTCTTCGGGCAGGTCGCGGCCGCCAACGCGCTCTCGGACGTTTACGCCATGGGCGGTGAGCCCCTCACGGCGCTCAACATCGTCGGCTTTCCGTCGGGCAGGTTGCCGCTGGACGTCTTGCGCGAGATTCTGCGTGGCGGGCAAGAGAAGGTGCACGAGGCTGGCGCGGTCGTCGTGGGTGGTCACACCATCATCGATGACGAACTCAAGTACGGCTTGTCCGTCACCGGTCGTGCCCACCCCAAGCGGCTGCTGACGAACGCAGGCGCCCGCCCGGGCGACCGGCTCGTGTTGACCAAGGCGATCGGCACCGCGCTGCTGGCGACATTGGCCAAGCAGGGCCAGTTGCCGGAGGCGGAGATGCATGCCCTCGCGGACAGCATGCGGTCGTTGAATGCGGTAGCGAGCCGCGCGGCTCTGGCGGTCGGCGCGCGTTGCGCGACGGACATCACAGGCTTTGGACTCCTCGGGCATGCGTCGCACATTGCCAGGGCCAGTCTCGTCACGATGCGCATTCATGTCTCGCGCGTGCCGACTCTCCCCGGGGCGCGTGAAGCCGCCGCTCGCGGTGTGCGCACGGGCGGCGCCGACCGCAACCTCGCGTACCTCCAGCCGCTCGTGAACTGGGGCGCCGCGAGCGAAGTGGATCGCATCCTTATGATAGATCCGCAGACGTCCGGTGGATTACTGGTGGCTGTGCCACACGCCGATGCTGCGAAATACCTTTCGCAAGTTCCCGGTTCGGTCGAGATCGGTGAGGTGGTGGCGGCCGGTCCGCTGGGACTCGAGCTCGTGTGATTTGGGGGTGGATGGAGCCTGGTGGCTTTCCTGGTCTTCAAAACCAGCGCGACCTGACGACGTCGGGTTGGGTGGGTTCGATTCCCATACACTCCCGCCACCGAGCGGGGTAGCAGGAACCGTGAAGACGCTCCTCTTCCGCTCACTGGTACTGGCCGGCGTGACGCTGAGTGCCGTTGTGCCGCGCTCCGGTGCCCAGCGCCCGGACTCGGCGCGCGTCGTCGCGGTTCCAACGTCGATCACGGACACCGGGCCCGCACTCGAACGCCGACCGCCGGTATCTCCGCGCCGGGCGTTTCTGTCGTCGCTGGTGTTGCCGGGATACGGCCAGTCCATCCTCGGCCGCAAGCGCTCGGGCGCGATGATGCTCGCGTTCGAAGCCATATCCGTCGTGATGGTCCGCGAATCGGCGCTCGGCGTTCGCGAAGCGCGCCGCAATGTCGCCGACAGCGTCATCGTCGCCTTTGTGGATGCGACGGGAGCGCCAGCGATCCGGTACCAGCGTACGGGGTTTCCGACGGCGCTGATCAGGGCGCGCAAGGAACACGTCGAGGACTGGATCGCCGTGCTCGTGGCCAATCACTTGTTCGCGGCGACCGACGCGTTCGTCTCCGCGCTGCTCTGGGACCTGCCGGCCGAAGTCGCCCTCAGCGCAGGACGGCGTTCAACGCATGTCGAGTTCCGTGTCCGCTTCCGGTAACTACTTCGAGATTCGCGCGATCGACGTCTGGATCACTTCATCGTCGCCGATCCACTGGCACAGCTCCACCTTCTCCGGCGACACGCGCAGGTACGTAGGCCTGTCCATCCATCCGCCAGCGTTGCCGTACACGCCCGGGCCGATGCGCTCCAGCGCGGCCACGTGGGAGTGCGCATAGACAACGAGTTCCGGCGCGTTGTGTGCGGCCAGCGCTTCCTGCGCGACCGCGCGCAGACCGGCGCCGCCATCACGCGGCTGGTAGTTTCGGCTGGTGTTGGAGGAACCGGCGGCCAGGGCCGATCCCAGGTCGGGATGCAGCCAGCGGAACAGCGCGATTGAAATTGGGCTCCGGAGCACGCGGCGCAGCATTCGGTATTTGCGGTCCTCCACCTTGCGCAGCCCGTCGCCGTGGTCGATTCGCGTGTGCCAGCCACCGAGACTGCCCTCCCAGGCGCCGAGCCGGTAGTCCAGGCCCACGTCGGTCCGCAGGATGTCGCCGCCCCAGCAGTCGTGGTTACCCGCGAGCATCAACACCGGAACCCCGGACTCTCTCAGGTCGGCCAGCAAGCTGAGCACACGAAATGCGCGCCGTGGCATCACGTGGCGCCACTCGAACCAGAATTCGAACAGGTCGCCGTTGATGACCAGCGAGCCGGCGCGGCCACGCAAGTGCCGGAGAAAGCTCAGCAGCGACTGCTCGACCTCGCGCGTCGCGAAACCCAGATGCGCGTCCGAAATGACGTACGCCGGAGCAGGGAGCACGCGATCATACTATCGCTGCCTGCGTGCATTACAAAGGGCGCTTACGTTGTTCGGCGTGAGTCGATCGCACGAGCTGGAACTGCGGGTCCGCTATGCGGAATCCGATCAGATGGGTGTGGTGTATCACGCCCATTATCTTGTGTGGTGCGAAATGGGTCGTACGGAACTCATTCGATCATTGATTGGCCGCAGCTATGCCGACCTCGAGCGTGAAGGGTATGCGCTGGCCGTTTCCGAGCTGTCCATCAGGTATCACGGCGCTGCCCGGTATGACAATCGCGTGCGCGTCCGCACCAGCATCACCGAAGTGCGGTCCCGGTCGGTAGCCTTTGACTACCTCATCACGAACGCGGAGACCGGTGAACGTCTGGCCTCTGCCGCCACGACGCTCATCGCGCTCGATACACGCGGCCGTCCCGTATCCTTGCCAATGGAACTGCGACGCCAAATGACGGATGGGGAGTGACCGCGTCATCCAGACCGGTGTTCCGTGGACTGCGGGTTGCCGCCGCGGTCGCCCTCGGCGCTGCCGCGTGCGTTCCGCACATCACACCGATCACCGGCACCACCGTGCTGCGCTCACTTCCGGGCACTGCGCTCCCGGACGGCCATCATCTCGTGGTCTTCACCTGGACGCTCGAAGATCCGGACATGCTCAGCCGCGGGGAAGGGACGGTGCGCACCGCGGCACCCGACAGTGCCCGCGTCGACTTCTTCCTGGGCGGCGGACTTGGTTCAGGCGCGGCCGTCTTGATCGGGCCTGAACTGCGATTGGCGCCCGGCGCCGAACGCGTCAAAGGGCTGTTCGTGCCGCCGGCACCGTTGTTGTGGGCCGTGGCAGGACGCGCCGCGCCCCCGGCGCTGCCCGACACGGTGATTCGGGTTGACGGCGATACGCTGCGGGTCGACATTGGGAAGCCGAGGGCGTGGCGCCTCACGTTCGCGCATGATTCACTTCGGCGCGTGGAGCGCGTGAACGGCGAACATGTCGTGGAGTGGGTGTCGCTCGGTGCCGCGGGCCGCGTGCGCTACCGCAACGAAGTCACCCGACGCCAATTGGACGTCGTCGTTGTCAGGACCCAGGAGGCCCAGCCGCATGCCGGCATCTGGACGCTGCCGTAGCCTTGCCGCGCTGATCGCCGCGCTGCTGCTCTCGGCGTGTGGAATCCGTTACGGATTCTCCGAGGGGGCATTCCCGTCGCATGTGCGCACGATGGCGATTCTGCCGTTCGACAACAAGACGCCGTCGTCCGAGTTGCAGAACGAGCTCTTCGACACGATGCGCGCCAAGCTGCAACAGCGGCTCGGTGTCCGGGACGCCGCGCAGGACAAGGCCGATGCGCTGGTGCGCGGGACGATCGTGTCCTACGACGTGGACGTGCCCGTCGCGTTCAGCGCGGATCCCCGGCAGGCCACCTCAGCGCGGCGCCGGCTGCAGATTACCATTGACGTAGAGATCATCGACCAGACCACCGGGAAGACCCTGTGGCAGCGCAAGGGGTTGCGCGCGGAAGGTGAGTACGCGGAGCGCGCCGAGCCCGAGGGACGCAAACTCGCCATCGAGAAAATCGTGAACGACATCGTAGAGGGGGCGCAGTCGCAATGGTGATGGCGCGTCGCGGGGCGACGAAGATCGGATGCCTCATGCAGCTCTTGGTATTGGCCGCCATCGGCTACTTCGGCGCCAATATCGGCGAGGTGTACTGGCGGTATTTCCGGTTCAAGGACTTGATGCAGCAGGAAGCCCGTTTCCGCTCGCAGAAGTCCATTCCCGAAATCCGCCAGCGCTTCCGTTTCCTCGCCGACTCGCTGGGACTGCCGGAGGACGCCGGCATCGTGCTCATTCGCAAGTCGGGAAAGCAGATCTTCCTTGAGTCACACTACGAGGAAACCCTCCTGCTTCCGGGCTGGCGCAAGGAAGTCCATTTCGAGGTCAAGGCTCAGGGCAACCTTTGAGCGACGCGCGCCATCCGTCCGTGAAAGTGTTGTCGTGGGACGAGGCGCGTCATTGGCGCGGCGCGCAGTCCGGACGGGTCGTCTTCACGAATGGGGTCTTTGACCTGCTGCATCCCGGACACATCGACCTCTTGCACGCGGCGCGCAGCGAGGGCGATGCGCTGGTGGTCGGGCTCAATTCCGATGCCAGCGCCAAACGACTGAAGGGCGATGCGCGCCCAGTGTGCAGCGAGGCGGAGCGCGCGCTGGTACTGGCAGCACTCGCCGCGGTTGACGCCGTTGTCGTGTTCGATCAGGACACGCCGCTGGAACTGATTCGTGCGCTCCAACCGGACGTGATCGTAAAAGGCGGCGACTACTCGGAAGCAAGCGTGGTCGGCGCGTCGGATGTCCGTGCGCGTGGTGGCCGCGTCGTCATTGTGCCGCTGACACCGGGCCAATCAACTACCGCAATCGTGGAGAAACTCCGTGGCGCAAGCTGAACCCCCCGTTCGTTCCAACCGCGCCGCGGATGCGATGCGGCCCGTCACGCTCGAGCGCGGCGCCGTGCCGTACGCGGAAGGCTCGTGTCTCGTCGCCTTCGGCAACACCCGCGTACTCTGCGCCGCGAGCGTCGAGGACGGTGTCCCCGGCTGGCGAAAGGGCTCAGGCCTGGGGTGGATCACGGCGGAGTATTCGATGCTGCCGCGCTCGACGCACACGCGCACAACGCGGGAACGGTCGCAGCTCGGGGGCCGCACACAGGAGATCCAGCGTCTCATCGGCCGCAGTGTGCGCGCCATGCTGGACGATTTCAAGTTTGGCGAGTTCACCATCAAGCTCGACTGTGACGTGCTTCAGGCGGACGGTGGCACCCGCACCGCGTCCATCACCGGGGCCTGCGTGGCGACGGTGCTGGCGTTCGAGTGGATGCTCAAGACGGGGCGCGTGAAGGTGTCGCCGGTGAAGCGGCGCGTGGCGGCGGTCAGCGTCGGTCTCATCGCCGGCGTGGCGCGACTGGATCTCGACTATCCGGAGGACGTCGCGGCTGATGTCGACATGAACATCGTCATGAGCAGTGAGGGCCGGTTCGTCGAGGTGCAGGGCACCGGTGAAAACGGCACCTTTGCGCGCCCGGAGCTGGACGCGCTGATCGAGCTGGCCACGAGCGGTCTTCGCGATCTCGACGTCGCGCAGCGGCGCGTCCTCGGCGTCTGACGCGACGAGTCCTGCTGGCGACGCGCAGCGCGGGCAAGTTGCGCGAGTGGCGCGCCATGCTGCGGGACGCGTCCATCGACGTGATCGACCTCGTGGAAGCCGGGATTCCGGAGAGTGACGCAGAGGGGGCGCTCGAAAACGAACCCACGTTCGAAGCGAATGCGTTGGTGAAGGCTCGGCACTTTCAGCGCGTGACCGGCATGCCGACGGTGGCGGACGATTCCGGCCTCGAGGTGAACGCGCTCGGCGGAGAGCCCGGCGTGCGGAGCAAGCGATGGAGCGGCCGCATCGATCTGCTCGGACAGGCGCTCGACGATGAGAACAATCGGGTGTTGCTGCGGCGGCTCGAGGGCTGCGAGGATCGTGCCGCGAAGTACGTCTGCGCGGCCGCGTACTCGGACGGCACGCGTCACGTAGTGGAGCGCGGTGAGACGGCGGGGTGGATCACCATGCAGCCGTCAGGGACGGGCGGGTTTGGATACGATCCGTACTTCTTGTCGGCGGAGCTGGGGTGCACGTTCGGTGATGTGGCGATGGACGAGAAGGCGCGCGTGAGCCATCGCGCGCGTGCATTCGCCAAGTTGTTGCGGTACATCGCCGAATAGCGTCAATGCGTTGACCGGCGTTTCCGCGTCGGCTACATTTTTGGGCCTCATCGGGGCGTAGCGTAGCCTGGTATCGCGCCTGCTTTGGGAGCAGGAGGTCCCCGGTTCAAATCCGGGCGCCCCGACTCCATCGGACTGAAGCGCCAGTAGCTCAGGTGGATAGAGCAACAGCCTTCTAAGCTGTGGGTCGGGGGTTCGAGTCCCTCCTGGCGCACCAAGCGGGAAACGGCGGGAATCCCGAGCGGGCCATTAGCTCAATTGGTTAGAGCAACTGACTCTTAATCAGTAGGTTCTAGGTTCGATTCCTAGATGGCCCATGCAGTGACTGCAGTAGCTGCGGTAGCAGGGTAGTCGCGGTGCAACAGGGTAGTCGCCCCCGTGTGGGGGGCTTTTTTTGGTCTTTTTTCGATCTGGTTTGGGGACGGACGTCGGGTTTTCGCTGATTGTGTTCGCCGTCGGTGCGTGGGCGACGAGCGAACGCAAGGAAAAGTGGCATCAGCACTTGACGACTGCCAAACACCCGAGTATTGTTAAAGGCTGTCGCCCAAAGGCGACGCTTAAGAGCTGATTGATAATCGATGTGGGAAGAACGGATGTGCGAGGCAACCTGATGAACCGATGCCTGGAGTGGTGTCGGGGAAGGTTTTGACTCAAACAAACGTGATTCGGACGCGCTGTCGTACGCTTAGCACAAGCGACAGCGTAGGACAGCAGTTCGGTCGAGCTATATCAACTTTCTATTGGAGAGTTTGATCCTGGCTCAGGACGAACGCTGGCGGCGTGCTTAACACATG
>JBBTFS010000095.1:0-9732 GCA_038060705.1 Gemmatimonadota bacterium | reverse complement strand
ATGCTACGAGCCCGAGGTCTCAAGACCATCGAGGGAGCGGCCCTCATTCCCTAAGAGGCGTTGAAACGCATAAGCCAAGGAACGCTGAGACCGAGGCGAGTCGAGAAGTATTGACTCGGTCTGCAGCCAAGTGTTACTCAAGAGACTCACATGACCTTCTGGAGATCTTTACGGCGACTTGCGATAGCCTGTGCTTGGATACCACTCGGCAACACGGCACTGGCGCAGGCCACTGGCGCGCGCGTCGCACGAGACTCGGCGTGCTCGTACGACGAGTGCGCTCTGCGCCAGTCGGGTTCCAACGTGCTTCGCGGACGGCGGGGCGAGCTTGTCCTGCGTGCTGACCTGTTCGCACGTGCCAAGCTCTCGACGCTGATGGCTGACGCCTCCGACTCGGCGAGAGCACAAGCTCGACAGTTCGATCGACTGCGCCGTCGGTCGATGTGGCTTGCGTTCGGTGCGCCGCTAGTGGGTGGAAGCGCAATCGCGGTCCTTCTTCGCCAAAACCCCACGCGCCCGCAGGCAGTAGCTGGCGTTGGCGTCGGTACGCTAGCACTTCAGGCGTGGGGCTTGGCGGACATTGCCAGCTCGCAGCGGGCGCTTGCCCGGGCAATTTGGTGGTATAACCGTGAGTTGCCCCCCTGATTTGTAGCGTCGCCGTTGTGCCCAATGAACGCGTGATTCAGGAGACCACGGCAACGACCTGAGGGCTCGCCTTATGAGGACGATGCGGCGCCTTGCCGATTCCCGATCCTCTGCCAAATCCCTCACGAAGGCTGGAGTTCCAGAACCCTCGGGTTCGAGGTCCAGCGGTTCTCAGGCCAGATTCTCCGGATCCTGGTCGGTATATTCGGTGGCATTGTCCATCGCTGAACGCTCGGAGGCAAAATGGTTGGTCGTTTGGTCGCGCCACTCCTTATTGTCGCGCTCGGTACTTCGGTAGCGAGCGCCCAGCCCGGCCGCGGCGGTGGCACGCCGACGAACGCCGACGGCACGTGCCCGGCCGGCATGACCGAGATTCGGCCGCGCATCTGCCAGGCGCCGATGCAACCTGCGCCGAGCATCGTGGACTACCGGCCCAAGTCCACACTGGTGACGCCGGCGCACAGCGTGCCGAAAGCCAAGTTCCCGGCGATCGATTTCCACGGCCACCCGCAGGCCTTCCTTTCGACGGCCGAGGGACTCGATTCGCTGCGCAAGCTGATGGACCACCTCAACCTCGGCATGATGATCGCGGCCGAGAACCAGACGGGGGACCGGCTGCGCAATACGCTGGCGCTCGTGGCGGCGAACCCGAAGCTGAAGGACCGGGTCCGCGTCCTGACCGGAATCAGCTTTCGCGACATGACCCCAGGCTGGACCGACCGGGTGGTGGCGCAATTGGAAGCCGATGTGAAGGCCGGCGCCGTGGGGATCGGCGAGATCGGCAAGGGGTTCGGGCTTTCGACGCGCAAGCCGGATGGTTCGCGCTTGCCAATCGACGATGCGGAGCTGGACCCGATCTGGGCAGCAGCGGCCCGTCTCAAGATCCCGGTTTTCATCCACACGGCGGACCCGGAGCGCTTCTTCGCGCCGCACGACTACGCAAACGAGCGCTGGCTGGAGATGGCGCTCTTCAATGGCCGGAACTACCCGGCGGACCAGTACCCCAGCTTCGAGCAGCTGATGACGGAGCGGAACAACCTCATCAAGCGGAACCCCAGGACAACGTTCGTCGTCGCGCACATGGCCTGGATCGCGAACGACTTGGGCCGGCTTGGCCAGCTGCTGGACGAGATGCCCAACATGTACACGGAGATGGGCGCGGTGCTGTACGACATCGGCCGCCAGCCCCGCGTCGGCCACGACTTCTTCGTGAAGTACCAGGACCGCATCCTGTTCGGCAAGGACTCGTTCCAGCCGGAGGAGTACCGGTACTACTGGCGCGTCTTCGAGACGGCGGACGAGTACTTCGATTATTACCGGGACTACCATGCGTTCTGGAAGCTGTACGGGATCGCGCTTCCAGACTCAGTGCTGAAGAAGGTCTACTACGCCAACGCCCTGAAAATCACGCCACTTGCTCCGAGGGCCGCGTTCCCGAGGTGACCGAGCCCCGAGATCCTTGAGATCCTGTGGGTTCCTCAGACTCGAGGCCAGCCCGGGTTAACGCGCGTAGAACTCAACGAGCGCGGCGGTGTTCACCGGGAAGGGAATGTCCCCCTTCATCGGCGACCCGATCACGCGCCCCGAGTATTTGTCCGCCGGATCAATTGCCAGGTAAGACGGAAGGCGAAGTTGAGGTCCGCGTTCGACGTCCGCCATGAGCTGCGCCCGCTCGCGCGTCTTGCCCGGCGCGACGGCGACGACGTCGCCCGACTCGGCCAGATAACCCGGACGGTCAACCTTCTTGCCGTTGACGCGGATGTTGCCGTGCGACACGAGTTGGCGTGCGCCGGGAATGGTGGGCGCGAAGCCAAGCCGGAAGACGATGTTGTCGAGCCGACGCTCGAGAACGCCGATCAGGTTGTCGCCGGTGCGGCCCGGCATTTTGCGTGCGAGGCCCAGGTAGCGGCGCAGCTGAGTCTCGGTCACGCCGTAATTGAAGCGCACTTTCTGCTTCTCTTCCAGCAGGCGGCGGAACTCGCTCGTCTTTCTGCGGCCGGTCTTGGACTGACCGTGCTGGCCGGGCGGGTAAGGCTTTTTGTCGGACGACTTGCGCGTGAGTCCGGGAAGTTGAACGCCGAAACGGCGGATGATTTTGAGGCGGGGACGGCTCTTTGGCATTGATGATTTACGGGGTCAACGGCTGGGCTTTGGAGCCTGGAAAGATAAGCGCCCACAGCGACTTATGGGAACCCAATGCCCTCAACCAGAAGAGCCCTAGGGTGTAGGGTTTGGGGTTAGGGTATAGGGTATAGGGTCAGCACCTACGGCTAATCGAGGTGACACCGGAATCCGGACCTCGATTGCCGCCCAGCCCCGGGCGTCGTCCCCCATATAGCGGGCGTCGGCGACGCGGACCAGGGTTCCGTACCGGTCCCGCACCACTCTATAGAAGGGGAACCGGGCCCAGCTCAAGAACCGTTGGGCGGCGACGGTTTCCCGGGCCAGGCCAACCGCGGGGTCGCCGCCGCCCTTGGCGATGGTGACGTCCGACAAGCGAGCCTCGCCGAACGCGGTGTACGAGCCGAAGCGGTAAGCCCCCGGTTCGTCCACAACGATGCCGCGATGCCACGGCTTCAGCGGGGTCGGCTGGACCATGAACTTGCGCGGGCCAACCAGCTGGTAGACCTGCGAGCGTCCCATGGTCGTGACGCAGAGCATGAGGATCACGTAGCTGCTCGCCGTGGCGAGCGCGATGCGCGCCGGGTCCACGTGTTTGCGGCGTCGCGACACGACGACGCCGGCGACGAGTACGCCCAGGAACCACGGATCCACGATGAACATGCCGTCGGCGTAGAACCACTGGTCGGCGAACGGCATGAGCCAGCGCATGCCGTACGTGTTCATGAAGTCGAGCGTAGGATGCGTGGAGATCGAGATCGCGGAAAGCAGCGCGAGTTGACGGAAGTCGGCGGCCGGGAGTGTCGGATCGCGCCTGCGGCGGACCTGGGAATCCCAGAGCCACATGATGCCCGCGAGGACGAACGGCAGAATGGCGAGGGCGAGAAACCCATGCGTGGCGCCTCGCCGAAACTCCAGGCCAACGCCGAGCGGGACCGCGATGGCGTCGACGTCGGGAAAGTTGGCGCCGATCACCAGGGTCACTGCGCCAAGTGCGGTGCGCTTTTTGAGTCCGGCTTCAGCGAGCGCGGCGCCGACGAGGGTGTGGGTGAGGTTATCCATGAAGACAACTACAAAGGCGGGAGCGGGGAACAGGGAAAACTGCGACGGCGGGAACAGGGCGCTGCGAAATTCATCCCGGTTCCCCGTTCCCGCCCTTTCGGTTTCCCTGTTCCCGGTTCCCCGTTCCCGCCGTTTCAGTTCTACTCGAAAACAATGTCCTGCGCCCCCTCATACAGAACTTTCCGCCCCATCTCCTGAAGCCGCTCGTTGCCCTCGACGATCGTGAGGAAATAGTTGCCGGCCAGCTGCCCCATCTTGCTCGCGAAATTCACCGGCCCGTACGCGAAGATGAGCTCGGTCTCGCTGAATCCGCCTGGGTACCAGAGGATGTGGCCGGGCGCCGGGTACGACGTGTGATTCTCGAAGCCGATGTCGAGCTTGAAGTCGCCCAGGGGAATCCAGCAGCCCTCGCCGCTCCAGCGGCAGTGGACGATGCGCTGCTGGTAGGGCAGGAGCTTCTTGAAGGCGGCCACGGTCTTGGGGGCAGCCTTCTCCTCAAACACCGCGGTGAACGTCAGGTCCTTGCCGACCGTTATTCTGACTCGGTTGCTCATATCCTGTTGTTCGGGTTTGAGAAACTAATTGGCCTGTCGATCCACGTCCGCCATCCGCTGCTCGGCCACGCGCCAGTCGATTTCGGGCGCGACTTCTTCGTCTGCCATCGCCAGCGACTCGACCGCACGCTGAACGACGGGGGCGCCGATGTCGGCCGGCAACGATTGTCCGAACTCGAGCTCCGCGCGCCGGCAGATGCGTTCCTCCCGGCTCTTGTCCCGGACCCCAGAATCCTGAGCCGACGGCCCGGCGCCGAGCGCTGATCGCCGGTGTATTCGGGCATGCATGCCCTCGTGCACGATTGTTGCTGCCACGACCGCCGGCCCGATGTCGCGCCGGTTGAGGAACGTCAGCTCAACCATGCAGGCGCGGTACTCGGGGAAGTACGCGCCGCGGCACGGAAAGCGCGCGACATTGATGTGGTCCAGGTCGCGCTGCAGGTGGGCGAGCCGCCACGGCTGGTGCCGCTGGATGAGCGCCAGCGCCTCATCCAACCGCGCGATGACGTCGGCCGTAGCGATGTCGGGCCGGGTGTTGTCCACCATGACGCGCAAGCCGCGCACCTGGTGCATGATGTCCAGTTTCGCGCCAATGAAGTTCGCAATCCGGTCCCGGAGGCCCATTGTTCTAGTGAGATTCCTGGCTGGAGGCGGGGGGATAGCTGAGCGACCATTATATAGTAGTGCGCTCCCTCCCGTCCGCCCGCTGATCATGGCCAACCACCTGCCGCGCCCGGGATGACATATCGTCGTGCGTTCGCATTGCTCGTCGTGATCGCGAGTGCCGCTCAGGGGCAGGGCGTCATCCTGGGTTCAGTGTTGGGTATTGACGGTCGCCCACTGGAGTCCGCGATGGTACGCGCCGAGCGAACGGACAAGTCGGTCGCACGCGATGCGGTCACTGACGCACGCGGCGCGTTTCGTCTCACGTCGCTCACGGCGGGCACCTACGTCGTCACGGTGCATCGCGTGGGCTACCGCAACGCGGAGCTACCGGGCGTTCGCGTGGCCGACGGACAAACGCGCACACTGTCTGTCACGCTCACGCAGGCGCCGACGCAGCTGTCGACCATCCATGTCGTGACGTCGCCCACCTCGGTCGACGCCACCACGCCGGAACTCACGACGCGCCTGGACCGCACGTTCACCGCGCTGCTGCCCAGCGCGCGCGACGCGTCGAGCTTGATCGCGCTGGTGCCGGGTGCCCGCAAAGGCCAGTTGTGGGGCGGCGCCCCGGGCGTCTCGAACAACTACCAGCTCGATGGCGTGCCGATGAACCACCCGGGCGTGGGTGGCGATTTTCTCGGGCTCAGCGTGGATTGGATCGAGTCACTGGAGATCAAGGGGCTGGGCGCCGGCGCGGAGCACGGGAACTTCCAGGGCGGCGTCATCAACGCCATCACCAAGACCGGCACGAACGAGCGGCGCTATGCCATTCGCTCCAACTACGAATCACCCAGGCTCACTGCCACCAACTTCGACATCGACGAGCAGGGCGTGGAGCAGGCCGGGCGGCGAGAGATCGCCGGTGAGGCGCTTGGTCCGCTGGCGCGCGACCGGCTGTTCTACTTCGTGGCCGGCCAGTACGTAGGCCGCGACCTGCGCTCGCCAGACCTCACGACGCCCGCGGCACGTGACTTTCAACCGACCCGGGAAGTGCAAGTCAATGCGCGCGCCATTGCCAAGCTCACGTGGCTCCCGGCACTCGGCCAACGCGTCGACCTGTTGGCTGGAGTCTCGAGCCTGGGCGTCGAACATGCGGGCATCAACGGCGTGGATGACGCGACAGCGACGCTGCGTGTCTCGCACCCGACCTCGTATTACGGACTCTCATGGAACAACTCGAGCAGCTCGCGAAATCAGGTCGAGGTTCGCGCCGCCGGTTTCATGTCCAGTGAATCGCGGACGGGGTACAAGGGGCCAGAATCCCCCGGAGTTCATCTGTTGCAAGCGGGCCGGCAGCCCAAGTGGCAGAACGCGGCGTTCGACGAGCGACGCGATCCGTCAAGTGTGAGCGCGAGCGCCGAATGGCGTACGCGGCAGCAACTCTGGACGGAGCATCAGCTGCTTGTCGGCGGCGAAGTGTCGCGCGGCCGCTGGCGCGACGAGCGTACGCGCAACGGGGGCCTTACGTGGCGGCCGTATCCGGTCGATTCCGTCGCCTTCGATCCGAAGGACCAGACGACGTGGCAGGCCGTCGGCAGCGAATGGGGCGGAGATATTCGCCTCGACAGCGACGTAGGGAATGCGGCGGTCTTCCTGCAAGATCAATTCGCACTCGGCTCCCGGCTGACGCTGACGCCGGGGATTCGCTTCGGGCGCTGGAGCGGATACATCCGTCCGCAATGCGGTGCGACGAGCACGGCCTGCTATCGTTTCGAGGCGGTCCACGCCGAGGGGCTGGATCCTCGCGTCGGAGCCGCATGGGACGTGACGGGCCGCAACACGCTCGCCGTCAAGGCGCATTGGGGCCGTTACCACCAGGGGATGTACTCGTTGTTCTTCGACCGCGCCCAGGGCGCGAACGTCTATGCCAACCAGCGTTTTTACTACTCGGCGCCGCCCTTGACGACCCTGTACAAAACGTACACGACGTCGCAGCGCGACTCGGCCGCTTCAGGATTCCAGACCTTCGGCTTTAGCGAATCAACCCTCGATGCGTCGGGCCGCGTGGAGGGCTACAAACAGCCGTATGTGGATCAGGCGGTGCTCGCGGTCGAGAAGAGCTTCGGCAGCGCCTGGAAAGCCGAGGTCATGTACACGAGTCGCAGGAACGGCGATATCGTTGGCCTCGTCGACCGCAATTTGGCCACGAACTACTCGCCGCTGCGCGGCGTCCACGTGGATAACTGGTACGTGCGGGGAGTCATTCTCGATGCGCACGGCAAGGCACTCGTTCTACCGGAGGTGCTCGTCGCCAACATCGCGCTCCAGGATTACCTCGCGGAGTTGAACGGCCGACGGCGATACCCGGCCAGGTTGTTCGGGTACGACACCGGCTACATCAGGGCGCTCACCTGGAACCCCGACATCGTCCTGAGTACCGTGCCAGCGGCCAGGCGTCGATACGATCAGGTCACGCTGATGCTACGCACGGTGCAATCCGCCTGGCGGGCCGAGGGGTCGCTCACCGGAGCGCGGCTCAAAGGGAACGTGCCCGGCGTCACCGGCTACGGCACGACGGCGACCCGATTCAGCGCCGGTCCGTTCGTGAACCCGAACGAAGCGATCAACGGCGATGGGTATCTGCCGGACGCGCTCGAGATGGAGGGCAAGCTGTGGTTTACCGCGCGTCTGCCCCGTTCGTGGCAGGGTGGGCTCTTTTACACGCACACCTTTGGCGAGCGCTTTGCGCCTTCGTTCACGATCGAGGGCCGGTACGCGTACTCCGACACTGCGCCCGCGTCGATTCCGGACAAGATCTTTCGGCATGCTTTTGGCCAATCGATCCTCGTCGAGCCCCGCGGGTCGCGACGGTACGCCAGTCGCGACGTGCTCGATGCCCACTTGGAATGGCACGGTCCGCGCCGCATCCTGCTGACGTTCGACCTTTTCAATGTCACGGGTGAGGACGCGCTCGTGCAGGTGAAGACCGCGCTGGAGGACCAGTTCGCGTCCGATCCGACAACGCGCTTTGGCGCGGCGCGGCTGCGCACCGCCCCCCGAACGCTCCGGATTGGGCTGAGAGTGGAGTAGGGCGCCGATTGCCGTCCGCTTGCGGCTGTGCCGGTCGCGCCTAGTTTGGCGAAAGAGCCCACGCTCAACCCGCGCCCTCGTGTCGAGATTCCTCATTTCAGCCGCACGCGCGCTCTTCGCGGTTGTCATTCTGTCCTGCGGTGAGCGGTACACTGGGCCGTTCCGTGACCCGAACGCGGTTGTGATCCCGTCGTTCGCGGACAGCGCGTTTGGCGCCGGCGGCGCCAAGTGGTACGCGGGCCGCACGTTCGACACCATCACGGCGGCTCGCATCGACGCGCAATCGTTCTACTCGGTGGAGTTCAGGGCGGCCTCGGGCGCGACACTGGTTGCGCTCAACCTGGCCAACGGAGCGCTACGCTGGGCGAAGACCGTGCCGGCGTCCGGCGACGTTGTCAGCACTTCAGGAACCGTGGCGGCGGTGTCGTCCAGCGTTGTGGCCTTCGATGCCACCACCGGCATCGCAAAATTCACGTATCAGCCGGCGACCGCTCGACTGGTGACCAGCAACGCTGCCGCGGACGGCGTTCAGATCATCGTCGGCAATGCCAGCGGCGAAGTGGTGGCGCTCAATGCGAGCACGGGCTTGGAAGACTGGAAGCTCCAGGTGGATACGGCGGCGGTGCGTGGCGTCGCGGTGTCTGGTGGGACCGTGTTCGCCGGGGGCAACGGATTCCTCGCGGCCGTGACGATTGCCTCAGGAACGCAGAAGTGGAAACGGGTGACGACCGAGACGCCGCGACCGTTCGTGACGGCGGCGCCGGCGGTGGACAGCGGGCGCGTCACGATCGCGACGTTCAAGACGCCAACGTCGGGCATGGCGAACTACGACGTGGCGTCGGGGACACTCAGCTGGTCGGCGTCGGGCAGCGTTCCGTCGTCGGGCGCAGAGGCGCCGGGGCAACCCGCGTGCGACTCGTACATCATGACCAACAGCACATCCGCGATCTCGGCGTTGCGCTCAGCCAATGGGACGGCCGCGTGGGGGCGAAGCCTTGGAGCGTTCGCATCCCTCTCGGTGTCGTGTGCATTCAGTACGGTCATGACGAACGCCCTGGTAGGGAGCGCAGGCTCGTTCCGTAACGACGTGCAAGTGCTGCGAACGTCGGATGGAGCGCTGCTGTCGCAGTATCCCAAGACCGCAGGCCAGGCGCTGCGCATCCACCGCGTCCTGCGGAACGCGACGACGCTTTTCTTCCTCACCGACAAGGGCATTACGGCGGTCGCGTCGCCCTAGCCGCTACTTCGTCGTCGCTTCGCGGCCCGTCGTTTCCGTGGGGTCGATGCGGAAGATGAAACGGCGGTCCGGCGTGGGGTCGTGTTCGGTGAAGGCGCCGGGAATCAGCGTACGGATTGCGTCCACCGCGTGGTTGAACTTGGCGCGCTCGTCATCGGTGCCGCGCGCGCGCAGCAACGTGACCGCGCCGCGCATCACCACACTGCGCCAGTCGAACAGGCCCAGCACTTCCTCGACTTCGAACACCACGTCGCGCACCACCAGCCAGTTGAGGTACTTGGTGCCCAGCGAGATGCGCCCGATGATGGAGCCGTTCTGGTACACGTAGTGCACCGGCATCAACTCCACGCGACCGTCGTGCGCAAAGGCGATGCGACCCACGGAGTTGCGCGCCAGGACGAACTCCACCTGGCGTTG
>JBBTFS010000094.1:29921-36888 GCA_038060705.1 Gemmatimonadota bacterium | reverse complement strand
GTCGTCAGCTCGTGTCGTGAGATGTTGGGTTAAGTCCCGCAACGAGCGCAACCCCCGCCCCGTGTTGCTAACAGGCCGCAAGGCGCTGAGGACTCTCGGGGGACTGCCGGTGCCAAACCGGAGGAAGGTGGGGACGACGTCAAGTCATCATGGTCCTTACGTCTAGGGCTACACACGTGCTACAATGGCCGGTACAAAGGGCTGCAAGCCAGTAATGGCGAGCCAATCCTGGAAAGCCGGTCTCAGTGCGGATTGGGGGCTGCAACTCGCCCCCATGAAGCTGGAATCGCTAGTAATCGTGGATCAGCCACGCCACGGTGAATACGTTCCCGGGCCTTGTACACACCGCCCGTCACGCCATGGAAGCTGTGAGCGCCCGAAGTCCGTGTCGCAACCCGCAAGGGGGCAAGCGGCCGAAGGCGAGCGCAGTGACTGGGGCGAAGTCGTAACAAGGTAGCCGTAGGGGAACCTGCGGCTGGATCACCTCCTTAACGGATCGCGAGTAGGCACTCAGAGGACCGAGCGCTGAAAGCTTCCTGTAGTCGCTTGCTTCGTACATCTCCTTCCCACATTGATTTCTTCTTGTAACGCGACGCCTCCATGCGGTCGCGTTGCGTGACTTCGGGAGCGTCCCCAGGACGTTCCGACGCTGTTTGACAACGGAAGTGTGGTAGATCGTGGGATTAACGAATCCGATTCGAGAATGACGTTCGCAGAGTGCTAGTAGTCTTAGTATTTTGTAATGTCACTCGTAAGTATTGATCAGAACGCAGTAAGGATCTATTGTAGGCGCGTGCTTTGCTTTGCTACGAATTTGTAGTCAAGCGAACGAGAGCGTGCGGGGGATGCCTGGGTATACGGAGGCGATGAAGGCCGCGGTAAGCTGCGATAAGCCGGGGGGAGGCGCACACAGCCAGTGAGCCCCGGATGGCCGAATGGGGAAACCCGGTCGGGTGTAAGCCCGATCACTCCGTCGCAAGACGGAGAGCGAACTGGGGGAACTGAAACATCTCAGTACCCCAAGGAAGAGAAATCAACCGAGATGCCGAGAGTAGCGGCGAGCGAAATCGGCGGAGCCCAAACCAACCTCCTCGTGGGGTTGGGGTTGTAGGACCCACAGACGGTCACTGCGAAGTCAGCTGAAGTCTCCTGGAATGGAGCGCCAAAGACGGTGATAGCCCGGTAGGCAAAGACCATGCACAGTGGCTAGTGGAGTTCCTGAGTAACGCCCGGCTCGAGGAACCGGGCGTGAAACCGGGGGGACCACCCTCCAAGGCTAAAGACTCCCGTATAACCGATAGTGAACGAGTACCGTGAGGGACAGGTGAAAAGCACCCCTGTGCGGGGAGTGAAACAGAACCTGAAACCGCACGCTCACAAGCGGTAGGAGGTTGGTTCACGGCTTCGGCTGTGAACGCGACTGACTGCGTGCCTTTTGCATTATGATCCGGCGAGTTACTCCTCCAGTGCGAGGCTAAGCTGGTTACCAGCGGAGCCACAGCGAAAGCGAGTCCTGTAACGAGGGCGAGCAAGTACTGGGGGGTAGACCCGAAGCCAGGGCGATCTACCCATGAGCAGGGTGAAGCTGGGGTAACACCCAGTGGAGGCCCGAACCGGTGTGGGTTGAAAACCGCTCGGATGACTTGTGGGTAGGGGTGAAAGGCCAATCAAGCCTGGAGATAGCTGGTTCTCTCCGAAATCTATTGAGGTAGAGCCTCGAGGCGTGCCGTAAGGCCGTATGTCGGCAGGGGGTAGAGCAACTGGATGGGCGCGGGGAGGCGTAGCCTCTACCAACCCCAACCAAACTCCGAATACCTGACCGATGGACCTCGGGAGGCAGTCGTTGAGCGATAATGTCCAACGGCGAGAGGGAAAGAACCCAGAGCCACAGCTAAGGCCCCGAAGTGGCCGCTGAGTATAGCGAAGGATGTGTCCGTGCCGTGACAGCGAGGAGGTTGGCTTAGAAGCAGCCATTCCTTTAAAGAGTGCGTAATAGCTCACTCGTCCAGCGTGGATGCGCCGAGAATGGTCGGGATTAAGCGGCCCGCCGAAGCTTGGCCTGCACACGTAAGTGTGCGGGGTAGGAGAGCGTTCTCATTGCGTCGAAGCGACCGTGGAAACGTGTCGTGGAGCGATGAGAAGTGAGGATGCCGGAATGAGTACGCGCAAATCCAAGTGAAAACCTTGGACACCGTAAGCCTAAGGTTTCCCGCGCCATGGCAATCAGCGCGGGGTGAGGCGGACCCTAAGTCGAGGCCCCAGAGGCGTAGACGATGGACAGACGGTCGAAATTCCGTCCCCGCTCACAAGATGTTGAACTACCGGGGGACCCCGGAACAAAATCACCGTGACCTTGTGGATTGGTCATGAAAGGGCGTAGGCGCAAGCTGAGACCTGATGACGAGCGCGCGGGGCAACCCAAGCGCAAGGGTGGTGGAGTCTGCGGGCGAGAAAAGCCTGGTAGGGAGTCTTGAGAGCGTCCGTACCGTAATCCGACACAGGTGGGCGAGGCGAGCAGCCTCAGGTGAACGAGTGAAACGTGGTCAAGGAACTCGGCATAATGACTCCGTAACTTCGGAATAAGGAGTGCCGAAAGACGTGTAGGGTACACCGAAGCGTTTTTCGGTCGCAGTGAATCGGCCCAAGCGACTGTTTAGCAAAAACACAGGTGCGTGCGAAGCCGCGTAAGGCGCCGTATACGCACTGACGCCTGCCCGGTGCCGGAAGGTTAAGGGGAGTGGTTAGCCGCAAGGCGACGCCATGAGCCGAAGCCCCGGTAAACGGCGGCCGTAACTATAACGGTCCTAAGGTAGCGAAATTCCTTGTCGGGTAAGTTCCGACCTGCACGAATGGCGTAACGACTTGGGCACTGTCTCGACCACGTGCTCGGCGAAATTGCAGTCTCGGTGAGGATTCCGAGTCCCCGCGACAGGACAAAAAGACCCCATGCACCTTTACTATAGCTTGTCATTGCCCGCTGCACGATACTGTGTAGCATAGGTGGGACCCGTTGATACCCGGGCGCTAGCTCGGGAGTAGGGGCCAGTGAAATACCACCCTGGATCGTGCGGCGCGCTCACTACTGTGAGCAAACCTCACATAGGACCGTGGCAGGCGGGTAGTTTGACTGGGGCGGTCGCCTCCGAAAGTGTAACGGAGGCGCGCGAAGGTTGGCTCAGCGCGGTCGGTACTCGCGCCTATAGAGTGTAACGGCAAAAGCCAGCCTGACGGTGAGACAGACATGTCGAGCCGCCACGAAAGTGGGCCGTAGTGATCCGGTAGCCTCGCGTGGGCGAGCTATCGCGCAACGGATAAAAGGTACGCTGGGGATAACAGGCTTATCGCATCCGAGAGTTCACATCGACGATGCGGTTTGGCACCTCGATGTCGGCTTGTCACATCCTGGGGCTGGAGAAGGTCCCAAGGGTCCGGCTGTTCGCCGGTTAAAGTGGCACATGAGCTGGGTTCAGAACGTCGTGAGACAGTTCGGTCTGTATCCGTCGTGGGCGTTGGAGAGTTGAGGGGAGCGGACTCTAGTACGAGAGGACCGAGTCGGACGATCCGCTCGTGTCCCGGCTGTGTCGCCAGATGCAACGCCGGGTAGCGATGATCGGCTGTGATAACCGCTGAATGCATCTAAGTGGGAAGCACGCCCTAAGATGAACTCTCCCGGAGCCTTGAGCTCCCTGAAGGGCCGTCAGAGACTATGACGTCGATAGGCCGCACGTGGACGTGGAGCAATCCACTTCGAGCGCAGCGGTCCTAATCGCCCGTGTGGCTTGACTACTCCCTATGGAGTAACCCGAGCAAAGCACGCAATAAGCAATCAATGAGGATTCGTAATTCCGCTTCTACCACACTCCCCGTTGTCTTCTTCAGACAACGCTGGCGACTAGAGCGCAGGGGCCACACCCGTTCCCATTCCGAACACGGCCGTTAAGCCCTGCAGCGCCGATGGTACTCCGCCCGAGAGGGCGCGGGAGAGTAGGCCGTCGCCGGCATCTCTGTGAAAGGCCCCGTCGTTCCTGGCGGGGCTTTTCTTTTTTGGGAACTGGGAATGGGGAATCGGGAATTGGCCAACGACAACGGCGGGAAAGGGATGGGGAAGGGGAACGGCACTGTCCCCAACTGTGCCCTCTCCCTTTCCCTTGCCCATTCCTGCAGTCTTGGTTGCCCAGGTCCCCGTTCCCCCTTCCCATTTCCCTGTGAGTAAAGCCGGAATCGTCACCGTCGCTGGCCGGCCCAACTCCGGCAAGTCGACGCTGCTCAACCGCATCATCGGGCAGAAACTCAGCATCGTCAGCCCAAAGCCGCAGTCCACCCGCGACCGCGTGGTCGGTATCCTCACCATCGCCGACGTCCAAATGATCATTCTCGACACGCCCGGGTTGATGGATCCCGCGTACGAACTCCAGCGCGCCATGCGTGCCACCGCGCTCCGCGCCCTGCGCGACGCCGACGTCATCATCCACCTGGCAGACGCGACCCAGGGCGCGCCCCAGCCCCTGCACGTCGAGGCCGGCCTGGCAGCGCCGCCGCAGGCGCCCATTGTCCTCGCCCTCAACAAGTCCGATCAGATCTCCGTTCTCGCGCGTCAGGCGCTCGAGCAGACCGGAGGCACTTTTGTTGCGGCGCTCACCGGCGATGGGGTCTCCGACCTGATCAAACGATGCGCGGGAATGCTCCCGGAAAGCCCGTTCCTCTATCCCGAGGATGAGATCAGTTCCCAGTCCATGCGCTTCTTTGTCGCCGAGCTGGTCCGCGAAACGGCGCTGGAACAACTCGGCGACGAGGTCCCCTATAGCGTTGCCTGCGAGGTGGAGGAGTTCCGGGAGGGCAGTTCACCCCTCTACATTCGAGCGGGGCTGTTTGTCGAACGAGACAGCCAGAAGCGCATCATCATCGGTGCCAAGGGAGCCAGGATTCGCGAGATTGGGCAGGCGGCCCGAATCAAGATCGAGCGGCTGGTCGGCGGGCCGGTCTACCTCGACCTGTGGGTGAAAGTGCTGGCGAACTGGAGAAAGAGCGCGTCAGCCCTGGCGCGCTTCGGCTATCAGGTCAACGAGGAAACGAACAAATGACGGTGCCGCAAGCGTTGCTCGAAATCCTGGTGTGCCCAAAGTGCCGAGGAGACCTGGAGTATCGCGAGCACGAGGCGGAGCTGGTGTGCCGGTCGTGCAAGCTCCGCTACGAGGTGCGCGAAGGAATCCCGATCATGTTGATCGACGAGGCGAAGCCGCTTCAGGGATAGGTCGCAAGTGCAGGTGAGATAGCGTTTTGACGCCTGTGACTTCGAGTGATATGTTCGCGGTCTATCAGCCCCGGCCGATGCTGTGAGCGAGGTCAAACCAGCAGTCGTGGTGTTCAGCCTGAGCGACCTCCCGTTGCCGGATCCATTGGCCGGTTGGGTGGCGGCACTCGACCTGCCGATCGTCACCGTGCGAACCGCCGATGCCCTCATGTCCGTGGCGTTGCGGGGACGGCCGCGGGTCGTCGCTTTTGACGCTCGACGGGACTCGGCTGCATCCGTGGACGCGTGCCGGCGGCTCAAAGCAGACTCCTACAGCGGCATCGTTCCGTGCGTGATCGTCGTCGGTGACGGGGCGGAGGAGTTCAAGCTGGCGTTCGAGGGCGGGGCCGATGAGGTGGTGCGTCCTTCGAATCCAGTTCAGGAGACGAGGACGCGGTTGGAGGCGATGTTGCGACGGTCGGACCGCGATTTGACGGTGCACCCGTCGACGCGACTTCCGGGTGCCATCGAGATCGAAGCGAATGTGCAGCGCCGCTTGGCCGAAGGCGCGGTGTTCGCCATGTGCTACGCGGACCTGGACCACTTCAAGGAGTTCAACGACCGGTATTCGTATTCCGACGGTGATCGGGTGATTCAGATTCTGGCGAAGATCCTGCACGACGTGGTGAAGGGCATGTGCGGCGAGGCGGGCTTTGTTGGACATATCGGTGGTGACGACTTCATCTTCGTGATGCCGGTGCCGCAGCTGAACGAGGTGTGTGGCGAAATCATCGATGTCTTCGACGTGCTGGTGCCGTTTCAGTACTCGGAGCCGGACCGTCGGGCAGGTTATTATTTCGGCAAGGACCGGCGCGGACAATTGCACCGGGTTCCGTTGATGACCCTTTCCATTGGCGTCGTGACCAACGAACGGCGACACTTCACACACGCGGCTCAGGTGAGCGAATTGGCGACAGAGATGAAGAGCTACGCCAAGACGTTGCCGGGCTCGGTCTTCACGGTGGATCGGCGCACCGAGGCCGCCGCCGACGGTGACGCGGCCTCGCGTGTGTATGTCGGCGCCAGGACGGTGGATCCGTGAACGTCTCCTGTCCGGAGTGCCGCTCCGTCTATCGGGTTGATCCGGCGAAGGTGCCGGGCGATTCGGTGCGTGCGCGGTGCGCCGTCTGCGGCGGCGTCATCACCGTGTCTCGCAATGGCACCGCCGCTGCTGACGAGTTCACAGCGGGCGCGATGCGGACGCCAGTGGAATCACTGAGTACCTCGGTGACGCCGGCGATCACGCCGGCCGTGCAGCTGCCGCCGCCGCCGCCGCCGGCACTGCCGGCACCGCCGGTTGCCGCACCACGGCCAGTCGCACCACCGGCACCACCGCCGCCTGCACCTCCAGCGCGTCCGGCACCGATCGCCGCGCCAGTGGCTCCAGCCGCCGCGGCGCCGGCAGTTCCGGCACGTCCCGCTGCGCCGATGCCGCCCCGCCCAATGTTTCCGCCGCGGCCCCCGGGGCCACCACCGGCACCAGGCATGCCAATCGCCGCCGCACCGGCCGCAGTACCGCGACCGCCGCTGATGCCGCCCATCGCGCGGCCGCCGGTCCCGACGGCCCCCGCGCCCGCGGCACCTCGGCCAGCACCGATGATGCCTGCGGCACCGCCGCGTCCCATGGCACCGCCGCCGCCGCCGCCAGCACCCGTGCGTCCAGCCGCACCGCCCGTA
>JBBTFS010000094.1:0-29821 GCA_038060705.1 Gemmatimonadota bacterium | reverse complement strand
GCGCCGCCCGTAGCGCCGCCCGTAGCGCCGCCCGTAGCGCCGCCCGTAGCGCCGCCCGTAGCGCCGCGGCCAGCACCGCCCGTAGCGCCGCGGCCAGCACCGCCCGCTGCCCCGGCTCCCAAGCCGGGCGGTTCACCGACGGGTGCGCGGCCGGTGAACCCGTTTCTGGCCAACGACCCCAACGCCAAGGCGAAGCGGTTGGCGCGCGCGCTCATTTCGGACCTCATCTCCTACTTCCCGAAGAAGAAGGAAGAAGGGAATGCCAATGGCACGCTGCGCGAGGTCTTCAAAGAAGAGATCAAAAAGAGCTACGAGGAGTTCGTCGGACAGATCGGCAAGGAGTTCGCCGAGACGACGACGCACTTCACGGATGCGCTGAATGACATCTTGGCGAACGGGCAGAAGGTCTTCTCGGGCAACAAGAGCGGGGTAGAGTAGGCAGGTTCGCGCCGCTATCTTTCTGTCCGAACGAATCGAGCCGTCCGCGCGCCGCGTTGTGACGGCTCGTCGCACATACAGGAGTGGTCATGGCGGACAGCGATCTTTCGCGGGCCCTTCGGCAGCACGAAGCGCAACTCGCGGAGTTGCGGAGGTACCTTTGACGTCCCGGGCAAGCGGGAAACGCTGACCAGGCTCGAAACGCAGATGGCGGACGCGGGCTTCTGGGCGGACCAGGAGCGTGCCCGCGGCGTCGTTCAGCAGGTCAAATCGATCAAGTCGCTGGTGGAGACGTTCGGAGCGCTCGAGCAGCGGATCACGAGCGCCGTGGAACTGGCGGCGATGCTGGATGCGGAGCCGGACGACGAACTGTCGGCGGAGCTGGCGCGTGACGCCGCCGCGATCGCTCCGGATCTCGAAGCCTTTCGGCTTCGGTCGCTGCTCAACGGTCCCGACGACATGCGCGATGCGCAGATCGAGATCAGCGCCGGCGCCGGCGGCACCGAAGCGCAGGACTGGGCCGAGATGCTCATGCGGATGTACACGCGCTGGGCGGAGCGCAAAGGTTTCGGGGTGGAAGTGCTCGACCTGAGCCAGGGCGAGGAGGCGGGCATCAAAGGAGCCGTGCTCGAGATCAAGGGTTTGTACGCGTTCGGCCTTCTCAAGGCGGAATCCGGCGTACACCGGCTCGTGCGCATCTCGCCATTCGACTCGCAGGCGCGCCGCCACACGAGCTTTGCGTCGGTGTTCATCTACCCGGTGGTCGACGACACGATCACCATCGAAATCCGGGAAGAGGACCTGAAGATGGATGTGTTTCGCGCCTCGGGCGCGGGCGGGCAGCACGTGAACAAGACGAGCTCCGCCGTGCGTCTCACACACATCCCGACGGGGATCGCGGTGGCGTCGCAGCAGGAGCGCTCGCAGCACAAGAACATCCAGACGGCGATGAAGATGCTGAAGAACCGCTTGTACAACCTCGAAGCGGAGAAGCAGGCCAAGAAGCGGGCGGAGCTGGACTCCACGAAGGCCGACGTCACGTTCGGCAGCCAGATCCGCAGCTATGTCTTCCAGCCATACACGATGGTGAACGACCACCGCACCGAGCTGAAGATCCCGGATGTGCAGCGCGTCATGGACGGCGACATCGATACGTTCATCGAGGCGTACTTGAAGCAGCAGTCCAGCGGCGGCAGGGCGGCGGCGCGCGATGGCGGGGAGGCGGCATGAGCGACGATCTCAACTTCGTCCAGAAGGCTCGGCACGAGAAGCTCGAGCAGCTCATCGCGCGCGGCATCGCGCCGTTCGCGTACGGCTACACTCGCTCGCACGACGCCGCGGGCGCGCTTGCGGCACTGGCCACGGGCGCCGAGGAAGGTCCGACGGTGCGCGTCGCGGGGCGTGTCGTATCCTGGCGCGCGCACGGCAAGACGGCATTTGCGCATCTCGCCGACGAATCCGGGCGCATCCAGTTGTACTTCAAGAAGGATGTGTTGGGAGACGATGCGTTCGGGGTGCTGGAGCTGCTCGATATCGGCGACGTGATCGGCGTGGAAGGGCCGTTGTTCCGCACGCGTACCGGGGAAACCACCGTGCGCGCGGAACGCTTCGAGTTGCTGGCCAAGTCGCTGAGGCCGCTGCCGTTCGGCAAGGAAGAAGTGGTGAACGGCGAGACCGTGCGGCATTCCGGGTTTGCGGACCCGGAGCAGCGCTATCGGCAACGGTACGCCGACCTGGCGGTGCACCCGGAAGTGCGGGTGCTGTTCCGGGCGCGCTCGCGGATGATCTCCGCGATGCGCGCGTTCTTCGATGGCCGTGACTTCCTCGAGGTGGAGACGCCGGTGTTGCAGCCGCAGTATGGCGGCGCCTCGGCTCGGCCATTCGTCACGCACCACCGCGCGCTGGACATGCCGCTGTATCTGCGCATTGCCGACGAGCTGTACCTCAAGCGTCTGGTCGTGGGCGGGTTTGACCGGGTCTACGAAATCGGGCACGACTTCCGAAACGAGGGCGTCGACCGGACGCACAATCCGGAATTCACGATGCTGGAGTTTTACCAGGCGTACGCCGACTACGAGGACATGATGGCCGTGGTGGAAGCGCTGTTCATCGAAGCCGCACGCGCCGTGGCGGCCGATGCATCGCTCAGGGACAAGGTTCCGGCGCTGACCCCGCCGTTTCCGCGCGTGCAGTGGGTGGATGCCTTGAACAAGGCCATCGGCATGGACGTCATGGCGCAGAGCGATAAATGGCTGCGCGAAGCCGCGAAGGATCATGGCGTGACGAATTTCGAGTCGCTGAGCCGGCCCAAGCTGCTGGACGAGATCTTCCAGGCCGTGGTGGAGCGCAAGCTGCAGGCGCCGACATTCGTCGTTGACTACCCCGTGGAGTTGTCGCCGTTGGCCAAGCCCAAGCGCGGCAATCCCAAGCTCACGGAGCGATTCGAGCTTTTCGCGGAAGGCCGGGAAGTGGCCAATGCGTTCAGTGAGCTGAACGATCCGATCGACCAGCGCCGGCGGTTCGAGGCGCAAGCGCAGTTGCGCGCGGCGGGCGACGACGAGGCTGTAGGTGTGGACGAGGACTACCTGCGGGCGATGGAGTACGGCATGCCGCCGATGGGCGGCGTGGGCGTGGGGATCGACCGTCTCTTCATGTATCTCACACAGACCCCGAACATTCGCGACGTCATCCTGTTTCCCACGTTGCGTCCTGAAACGAGGGTCGATGGCGGAGCCAGCGCCCCGAGTTCGGCCGGCGATCGCATTGGCGGCCAATGAACCGGCTCGAGCTGCACATCGCATGGCGGTATCTGCGCAGCCGGCGCGGGTCACGCCTGTTGTCGCTCATCAGCGTGATCGCGATCGGCGGCGTGGTGATCGGCGTCAGCGCGCTGATCCTGATCATCGGCGTCATGAACGGCCTGCAGAAGGACTTGCGCGACAAGATCCTCATTGGCAGCCCGGATATCCGCGTGCTCACCTATGGCGAGGACCTGTCGATGCCCGGCTGGGAGGACGTGATGCGGCAGGTGGAGTCAACGGCGGGCGTGGTCGCGGCGGCGCCGTTCGTCCATACCCAGGCCGGCATCACCAAGGGGCAGAGCACGTACGCGGAAGGCGTGTTCGTGATGGGCATCGTGCCGGCCGGCGCGGGACTCAACGAAGTCACGTCCATTCGGCAGACGGCACGTGCCGGCGACTTCACGTTTCGCGATTCGCGTGGCGCCACCGACGGGGTGGTGTTGGGGAGTCGTCTGGCGTTGCGATTCAACGTCATCGTCGGCGTCGATTCGATCACGCTGATCTCGCTGGGCTCGGCGCGCGTGAGCCCGGTCACCGGGATGTTGTCGCCGATCATCCGGCGCTACGAGGTCACTGGCATCTTCGAGACCGGCATGTACGAGTACGACAACAACTACGTGCTCATGGCGCTTCCCGCCGCGCAGGAGTTGGCGCAACTCGGCGCCGCGGTGACCGGCATCGAGGTCAAGACGGTTGATCGTTGGGATGCGCCGCGCGTCGCGAGACTGCTGGCGGACACGCTGGGTTTTCCGCGACGGACCGAGGATTGGCAGCAACAGAACTCGTCGCTGTTTCAGGCGCTCAAGCTCGAGAAGCTCGGCATGACCGTGATCCTGCTGCTGATCGTGCTCGTGGCGGCGTTCAACATCGTCAGCACGCTGACGATGGTGGTGGCGGACAAGACGCGCGAGATCGGCATCCTGAAGGCGATGGGAATGCCGGCGCGATCCATCCGGCGGATCTTCTTCGCCCAGGGACTGGTGATCGGACTCGTCGGTACGACGCTCGGCCTCGTGATTGGGCTCGCGGCCGCGATCGTGGTGGACCGCTATCGGCTGATTCCCCTGGATCCCGCGGTGTATTTCATCGACCACCTGCCCGTGGATTCACAGCCGCTGGACATCGTGCTGATCGTCATCGCGAGTCTGGCGATCGCCGCCCTGGCCACCTTGTATCCGGCCCGGCAGGCGGCCGGCCTGTATCCGGTGGAGGCCATCCGGCACGAATGAGCATGCTTGTCGCTGAGGAACTCACCCGGACTTTCGTGGGCGGGGACGGCGGAATACTGACCGTGCTCGACGGCGTGTCACTGGCCGTGGAGCGCGGCGAGATGGTGGCCATCGTCGGCGCGAGCGGCGCCGGCAAGAGTACATTGCTGCATCTGTTGGGCGCGCTGGACCGGCCGACCGGAGGCAGCGTCACGATCGCCGGCAACGCGCTCGCCGGTCTTGACGAGGTGGCGATGGCCACCCTTCGCAATCAGAAAGTCGGCTTCGTCTTCCAGTTTCATCATTTGTTGCGCGAGTTCAGCGCGCTGGAGAATGTCATGATTCCGCTGCGAATCGCCGGTCGCGACGAGGGCGCGGCGCGCACGCGCGCCGCGGAGCTGCTGCAGCGCGTGGGCCTCGGCGCGCGCGCCTCGCACCGGCCGTCGGAATTGTCCGGCGGTGAACAGCAGCGGACGGCGGTGGCACGGGCGCTCGCGCTCGACCCGGCCATCGTGTTGGCCGACGAACCGTCGGGCAACCTGGACCACGCCAACAGCGAGCGCTTGCACGACCTGTTCACCGAGGTGTCCCGCGACCTCGATATCGCGATGGTCATCGCCACGCATAACCGGTCGCTGGCGGCGCGCGCACACCGCGTCCTGCTGCTCGAGGACGGGAAGCTGACGGAAACTGGCGTGGGGGAGGCACTGACCTGATGCTCTGCGATCAGTGCGGGGAGCGCGACGCATCGGTGCACCTCACCACGATCGTGGACAACGAGGTGCGGCAGCAGCATTTGTGCGAAAAGTGCGCCGCCGAACGTGGCGTCGAGACGACGGTGGCGCTGCCAAAGCACCCGTTGAGCGCTTTTCTGCATGAGGTCCAGGCGCAGGCGGCGGCGACGCCGGATGCCGGCAAGTGCACGTTCTGCGGCACGACGATGAGTGACTTTCGCGCGACCGGGCGCTGGGGGTGCTCGCACTGCTACACGGCGTTCGAGCCCAGCATGCGCGAGCTGCTGCGCCGGGTTCACGGGAATGCCAAGCACGCCGGCCGGACGTATCAGCCGCCAATGCCGGTGCTGGATGAGAACGCGACGATCCTGGGCGAGCTCAAGGACCGGTTGCGTCGGGCCATCGAGAGCGAGCAGTTCGAGGTCGCGGCCGACCTGCGCGACAAGATCCGGGTGATGGAATGATCGACCTCTCGCTCATCGCCGACGGCGGGGTGCGTTGGCTGGATGCCGCGGGCCCGCGCAGCGACATCGTGCTGTCCACGCGCGTGCGCTTGGCGCGCAACGTGGAGGGATTCGCGTTCACCGCCAAGGCCAGGGACGGAGAACGCTTGCGGGTCCTGGCGCAAGTGCGGCAGGCGCTGCCCGGCATCCCTGGCATGGAAGACCACGTCGCGTTTCGCGTGGACGAACTGCCGCTGCTGGATCGCACCCTGTTGCACGAGCGTCATCTCGTGAGCAAGGAGCTCGCGGGTCTGGACGCGCAGCATCCGCTGCGATCCGGCGCTGCCGTATTCCTGGCTGACCGTCTGGGCGTCATGGTGAACGAGGAAGACCATCTGCGGCTCCAGTCGCTGCAGTCTGGTTTTGCCTTGCAGTCGGCGTTTGCGGCGCTGGAACGGGTGGAACGGGCGCTGGGCGAGCGCGTGCCGTATTCGTTCCATGAGGACTTCGGCTTCCTGACCGCGTGTCCTACGAACGTGGGCACGGGCCTGCGGGCGTCCGTGCTCATTCACCTGCCTGGCCTGGTGCTCACGAAGGAGATCGGAAAGGTGCTGGCCGGCCTGCAGCAGATGGGGCTTACCTACCGCGGTCTGTACGGCGAGGGCAGTGAGGTGGTGGGAAACTTCTTCCAGATCTCGAACCAGACGACCCTGGGCGGGGCGGAGGAAGAGCTGGTGAGCCGCCTGCATGGGGTGGTGCAGTACGTGATTGAACGCGAGGAAGAGGCCCGAAAGGTGTTGCTGCGGGATGCCGGCTATATTATTGAAGACAAGCTTTGGCGGGCGTACGGAACTCTGCGGTATGCGCGCAGCCTGACGTTCGACGAGGCCATGAACTACCTGAGCGGCGTTCGTCTGGCCGTGGGACTGAAACTGGTCAACGGCTTGAGTGTATACACCCTCAACAAGCTCCTGGTGTTCTCGCAGGCGGCACATCTGGCGTTCGCCGAAGGGCGACCGCTGAGCGAGAACGAGACGAACTTGGCGCGCGCGCGATTTGTGCGCTCCACCTTGGAACGGGAGACGGGCTCGGTCGGATAACCGGCGAAGGACCCGAACCTGAGGACCAATGAACGGATACAACTTCACGGAGAGAGTCCGAAAAGTCCTCGCGATGGCCAGGGAGGAGGCGGCCCGGCTGCATCACGAGTACGTCGGGACGGAGCACATTCTGCTCGGTCTCATCCGCGAGGGTGAGGGCGTCGCGGCCACCGTCCTCCAGAACCTGAACGTCGAGCTGGAAGAGATCCAGCAGAAGATCGAAGAGACGGTCAAGAAGGGAAAAGCGGCGCAAGCCACCGGACCCGACCTGCCGTACACGTCGCGCGCCAAGAAGGTGCTGGAGTTGGCGATGAGCGAAGCGCGCGAGCTCGGTCATAGCTACGTGGGCACCGAGCACCTGCTGCTCGGCCTGCTGCGCGAAGAGAAGGGCATCGCGGCGCAGGTGCTCACCGACGCCGGGGTCAATCTCGAGGCCGCGCGCGCGGAAACGCTGCGCATCCTGGGCACGGACCAGCCGCAGCAGGGCTCTGCGCCGGCGGCGCCGACCGGGACGCCCACGCCAGTACCGCAAAAGGGCGACAAGAAGTCCAAGACGCCGGCGCTGGATCACTTCTGCCGCGACCTGACCCAGTTGGCGAGCGAAGGTCAACTCGATCCGACGATCGGACGTTTCAAGGAAATCGAGCGCGTGATGGAAGTCCTGACGCGCCGCAAGAAGAACAACCCGGTCCTGATCGGCGAACCCGGTGTCGGCAAGACGGCGATCGTCGAGGGCCTCGCGCAGCTCATCGCCAATAGCGAGTGCCCGGAATCGCTGCGGGACAATCGCGTCCTGTCGCTGGACATGGCCGCGGTTATCGCCGGCACGAAGTACCGCGGCCAGTTCGAGGAGCGGCTCAAGGCGGTGATGAACGAAATCGCACAGAACAAGAACGTCATCCTGTTCATCGACGAGCTGCACACGCTCGTCGGCGCGGGTGCGGCCGAAGGCGCGATTGACGCGAGCAACATGCTGAAGCCTGCGCTGGCCCGCGGCGAGCTGCAGTGCGTCGGCGCCTCCACGCTCAACGAGTATCGCAAGTACATCGAGAAGGACGGCGCCCTGGAGCGTCGTTTCCAGACGGTGATCGTGGATCCGCCGTCGGTGGACGAGACCGTGGAGATCCTCAAGGGCCTCCGCAAGAAGTACGAGGACCACCATAAGGTCTCGATTCCGGACGAAACGCTGCTGTGCGCGGCCAAGCTGTCGGAGCGTTACATCACGGACCGGTTTCTGCCGGACAAGGCGATCGACGTGATCGACGAGGCGGGCGCGCGGGCGCGCCTGGCGGCGCAGGCGCCGCCGCCGGAAGTGGCCGCACTCAAGGGCCAGCTCGAGAAGGTCAACACGGAAAAGGAAGCCGCCGTGCGGGACCAGAACTTCGAGCGGGCCGCTTCGTTGCGGGACAATGAGCGTGAGCTGCAGGCCGAGATCCGGAAGCAGCAGGAAGAATGGGAGAAGCGGCGGCAGTCGCACCGGCCGACGCTGGGTGAGGAGGAAATCGCGTTCATCGTGAGCCGCTGGACGGGTATCCCCGTCACACGCCTTCAAGAGGCGGAGACGGCGCGCCTGCTGCGCATGGAAGAAGAGATCCATGCCACGGTCATCGCCCAGGAAGAGGCCATCCGCGCCATCGCGCGCTCCATCCGCCGCAGCAGGGCGGGGCTCAAGGACCCACGCCGCCCCATCGGCTCGTTCGTGTTCTGCGGACCGACGGGGGTCGGCAAGACCGAGTTGGCGCGCTCCCTGGCGAAGTTCCTCTTCGCCGACGAACAGGCGCTCATCCGCGTGGACATGAGCGAGTACATGGAGAAATTCTCCGTGTCGCGGCTCATCGGCGCCCCGCCGGGCTACGTGGGCTACGAGGACTCCGGTACCCTCACGAAGGCCGTGCGCCGCAAGCCGTACAGCGTGATCCTCCTCGACGAAATCGAGAAGGCGCACCCGGATGTGTTCAACATCCTGCTGCAGGTGCTGGATGAGGGCCACCTCACCGACAACTACGGCCGTGTGATCGACTTCAAGAACACCGTCGTGATCATGACGTCCAACGTCGGCGCCCGCGACATCACGAAGAACAAGACCCTCGGCTTCAATGCGGGCGACGCGCGGATGTCGTTCGAGAAGATGTCGGAGAAGGTGAAAGAGGAATTGAAGAACGTCTTCAATCCCGAGTTCCTGAACCGCCTCGACGACGTCATCGTGTTCCATCCGCTGGATCGCCAGCACATCGCGCAAATCGTGCAGATCCTGCTCAAGGACGTGCGCAAGCGGTTGGCGGAAGAGGAGCTGACCTTGACGATCACGGACGCCGGCGTCGACTTCCTGGTGAAGTACGGATACGACGTGGACTACGGAGCTCGGCCGCTGCGGCGGGCGATTCAGCGCTGGATCGAGGATCCGCTCTCGGAGAAAATCCTGCTCGGCGAGTTCTCGCGCGGCGATGAACTCGAAGTCGACGTCTCGCCGGATGGGGCGAAACTCGACTTCCGGGTCCTCACGGCGACATCCAACAACGCGTGACTTGTGTCCAAACGAGGCCGGCCGGGACGGACCCGGCCGGCCTTCTCATGTGTATATTTTCGTCATAATGCGAAGATTGGCAGGCACTTCCGCGCTTTTGGCGACCCTTGTTTCGGCCGCAGCGGCGCAGGATCAGTCCTCGGGCATCTGCACCAAGCCGGACACCTTGGCCTTTCGGGGCTATTCGCGGGTGCCGGAGTCCTTGCTGCGCAGCGACGTGAGCATCGCCGCCGGGTCGTCGATCAACTACCGCACACTTCAGCGCGCCATCAAGAACCTGTACGAGACCCAGCAGTTCGACGACGTCGTCATCCAGTGCCAGTTGCTTTCCGGCCGGCCCATGCTCGTGTTCGAGGTCACGGAACGCCCTTTGCTGGGCGACGTGGACGTGCGCGGCCCCAAGCGTGTTTCGGCCGGGACAGTGCGCGACCAGGTTGACGTGCTCATTGGACGCCCGGTGAACCCGGCGCAGGTGGCGAAGGTCCTGGCGCGGATTGATTCGGTGTACGAGTCCAAGGGCTACTACCTCGCGGAAGTTCGAGCCGAGACAACACAAGTTGATGCAGGAGCGAAGCTTACCTTCGTGGTGAACGAAGGTCGAAGGCTGGCCATCTCGGGTGTGAGAATCGACGGGAACGAGCGGATCAACGACAAGTCGCTGGTTGCCGAGTTGCAGACCAAGCCCGAAGGGTTCCTGTGGTTCAGGAAGGGCGAGTTTGACGACGACAAGTATGCGTCGGACCTCACGGAGAAGCTGCCGCTGGCGTACGCGCGCCATGGCTTCATCGACATGCAGTTGTCTCGTGACTCCTTGGTCGTGGACCGGGAACGCGGGAAGGCGTTGGTGGACCTCAAAGTGGAGGAGGGTCCGCAATACGTGGTGGGCGAATTCGAAGTCAACGGCGCCCGCCGCTTCAACAGCGACGAAGTGAGGCGGTTCTATCCATTTGCCACGCGGGGCCGGACGCTGAAGGAGGCCTTTTCGGACGTGACGCGTGTGGTGCGTCGCAGTGGCGTCAGGGACCCGTCGAACGTCTTCGATCAGAAGCGGTGGGAGGAAGCCACCGCGCAACTGCGCGATGCCTATGCCAATGAGGGGTACATCTACGCCCAGCTGCATCCGGTCGTGGAACGTGTGCGGACCGGGCGGGACTCCGTTCCGACGGTGAACCTCCGCTGGGATATCGAGGAGCGCACGCCGGCGATCGTCAACCGGGTGGAGATCCTCGGGAACGACCTCACCAGTGAGTCGTGCATTCGCGACCAGATCCTGGTGGTGCCCGGCGACGTGTTCAATCGCGATCTGCTGCTGCGCAGTTACCAGAGCGTCTCGCAGATGGGGTTCTTTGAGACACCGGTACCGACGCCGGATACACGCACGGCGAACGACAACGGCGACATCGACATCGTCTTCCGCGTGCAGGAGAAGAAGACCGGTCAGGTGAGCTTCGGTGCGTCCGTGGGACAGGGCACCGGCCTCGGCGGGTTCATCGGCTTCGAGCAGCCGAACCTGTTCGGCCTGTGCAAGCGCGCCTCGCTGCAGTGGCAGTACGGGCAGTACATCAACGACTTCAACATGTCGTACACGGATCCGCGGATCCGAGAATCGCGCCTTTCGGGCACCGTCAGCCTGTATCACTCGCAGTCGCGGTTCATCATCGGTAACCTGGGCCGCCAGACGCGGGCGGGCGGGTCCCTTCGTTTCGGATTGCCCGTGCCGGGATCACGCTGGACGCGGCTATTCCTTGAATACGGTGGCGAGTCGGTGAAGTACGGCGATGAGGGCTTCACGTCCACCATCAACTGCGGTTCGGGCGCCAACTGTTTTCGCTCCAACGTCGGGGTGACACTGGATCGCGACACGCGCATTGACATGCCGTTCCCGAGTGCCGGCGCGCACCACGCGCTCTCGGCGCAATTCAACGGCGGGCCTCTGGGGGGTACGGCGGCATTCCAGCGCTACACGAGTGAGCTGCGGGGATACGCGACCCTGGCGAGCTTTGGCGGGAAGACACCGGGATCGCAGGCGGTCAAGCTCGTCACTGGCCTGACGACCAAGCTCGGCGCCGTGTTCGGCGATCCCGGACCGTTCTTCGTCTACCAGTCGTTCTCGCTGGGCGGCGTCCAGTACGGCGAGCAGTTGCGCGGCTACCAGGAATTCTCGATCACGCCGAACGGCTATATCGGTGAGACTGGGACGTTCCAGGCTCAGCAGCAGTCCTTCGGCAGCGCGTTTTTCACGACCACGGCTGAAGTGGGCCTGCGTGTCAGCCAACAATTGTATCTTTCAACGTTCTTCGACGCGGGCAACATTTGGTCGCATGCGCGGGACTTCAATCCGACGCGGTTGTTTCGCGGCGCCGGATTCGGCGGCGCGCTGGTGACACCGCTGGGGCCGCTGGGATTGGATGTGGCGTACGGTTTTGATCGGGTCGACGACAGGGGTCGCCCCGCGCCGAAGTGGCAGGTTCATTTCAAGTTCGGACAGTTCTTCTAGAATCGGAGTTTTAATGCGAATGATTGCACGCGCGTTCGTCGCGCCTCTGTTGGTAACGCTGGCGGCCGGCACGGCCGAGGCGCAGGCAGCGCTCAAGATTGCCTATGTGAATCCGCAGGCGCTGTTCCAGAGTGCGCCCGGGCGCGCGGAGGCGCAGGCCGCCTACCAGAGAGAGGCTGAGGGCTACCGCACCGAACTCACGAAGATGAGCGATGCGCTGACCGCGCTGGTGTCCGACTACCAGAAGAACGAGTCGAAGTTGCTGGGTCCGGAGAAGGAAAAGCGCCAGGCGGTGATCCAAGCCAGGGAAGACTCGCTGCGGGCCCGCCAGTCGGAACTGGAGCAGCAGGCCAATGAGCGGCAGAATCAGCTCATGGCTCCGATCATGGAGACCGTGCGCAAGGTGCTCGAGGACATTCGTGCCGAAGACGGCTACGCGATAATCCTGAGCAGCGAACCGGGTTCTTCGCCGATTCTCGCCGCGGACAAGAACCTCGATATCACGGAGCGCGTGGTCGCGCGCCTGAAGACGCTGGCGGCCGCCAAGCCGGCGACGCCCGCCAAGCCACCCGGTGCGCCGGCGGCAGCGCCGTCGGGTGTCACGCGGCCGCGTCCGCCCGGAGTGTGAGCCCCACGACGCAACGAAAGCAATCCGGCGGTGAGGGCGGCAGCGTTCTCACCGCCGCTGCTATTGCGGAACTGACCGGCGGCGAGTTGCTGGGCGATGCCGCCGCGGGCGTGAGCAGCGTTGCGCCCTTGGATCGGGCGGCTGCGGGCCAGCTCAGCTTCTGCGCGGCGGCGCGGTACTCGGCGCTGCTCGAGGGCACTGGCGCCACGGTCGTGCTTGTCTCGCCGGACGTCGCGGCGACCGCGACCAGGGCGGCCGCGCGCATCGTGGTGAAGGAACCGCACGATGCGCTCGTCTCGTTGCTGCCTCGCTTGTACACGGTGCCGGAGCGCAATACCGGAGTGCATCCCACTGTCGTGATCGGGCGCGGCGCGCGGCTTGGCGAAGCCGCGTGCATCGGACCGTTCGTACACTTGGGCGACGGCGCATCCATCGGCGACCGCGTCACCATTGATGCTCATGGCGTCGTTGGCGATGGGGTGCGAGTCGGCGATGACGTCCACTTGTTTCCCGGGGTGACGCTGTATGCCGGCACGAGCGTGGGAAGCCGCGTGTTGATCCATGCCGGTGCGGTGATCGGATCCGACGGCTTTGGGTACATCTCGCGGCGCGACGGGCACCACAAGATTCCCCATGTCGGCACGTGTCAGATCGCGGACGATGTCGAGATCGGGGCTGGGACAACAATCGATCGCGGCAGCGTCGGTGACACGATCATCGGTTCGGGCACCAAGATCGACAACCTGGTGCATGTGGCGCACAACACCCGCATCGGCAAGTTGTGCCTCATCGCCGCCCAAGTCGGCATCTCGGGTTCGGCGGTGATCGAGGACGGCGTCGTGGTCGGCGGTCAAGCGGGCTTCCAGGGTCACCACACCATTGGCGCGGGTGCGCGCATCGGTGGTCAGTCGGGCGTGTTCGGCGACGTGCCGGCGGGGGAGACCTGGAGCGGGTATCCGGCGCGGCCGCACCGCGAGTCACTCAGGGCGCACGCCGCACTGTTCCGGCTGGCCGGCATGCTCAAGCGCATCGAGCGGCTTCTGGGCGGTGACGCGGGCAAGGACCCGTGAGCCGCAACACGATCGCGGGCGCCACCTCCATCGATGGCGTTGGACTTCACCTGGGCCTGGAGTGCCGGTTGACGTTCGTGCCGGCGCCGAGTGGCGCGGGCATCGTGTTCAAGCGAACGGACCTGCCGGGCGCGCCCGTCATCAGGGCGCACGTTGATACGGCGGTGCTCACGGAGCGGCAGACACAGCTCGGCACGGACCCGGTGTCCGTCCATACAGTGGAACACGTTCTGGCGGCCGTTGGTGCGCTGGAGATCGACGATCTCATCGTGGAACTGAGCGGGCCGGAGCCGCCGATAGTCGATGGCAGCGCCAAGCCGTTCTTCGAGGCGCTCCTGGCCGTCGGCGTGAAGCAGCAGGCCGGCGAGGTGCAGTACCTGGACCTCCGGGAACCCGTCCGGATCAGGGACGGGAATTCGGAATACGAAGCGTACCCGGCGCCGGATCTGGAACTCGATGTCCTGATCGATTTCCCGCACAAGATGATCGGCCTCCAGCGCGGCACCTACCGCATCTCGCCGGACCGGTTCGCCAGCGAGCTGGCGCCGGCTCGGACATTCGGCTTCATGAACGAAGTGGAAGCGCTGCGGGCGCGAGGCCTGATTCGTGGGGCGTCAACCAGGAACGCCGTGGTGCTGGATGAGTCGGGGGTGGTGGACACAACTTTGCGCTGGCCCGATGAGTTCGTCCGTCATAAGGCGATGGACTGTGTGGGCGACCTGACTCTGGCCGGCGGCCGGCTGCGTGCGAAGATTGTCGCACGCCGTCCGAGCCATCGAGGAACCGTTCAACTGGTGCGCGCCATACGCGCGTCGATTTCGCGAGGTGCCAACGTGTCCGAGCTGGGTATCGAAGACATCATGAAGGTGCTTCCGCACCGCTATCCGTTCCTGCTGGTCGACCGCATCGTCGAGCTGGATCCCGGCAAGCGGGTGGTCGGCATCAAGAACGTCACGATCAACGAGCCCTTCTTCGCGGGGCACTTTCCCGGCCACCCGATCATGCCCGGCGTGTTGATCATCGAAGCGATGGCGCAGGTCGGCGGGATGTTGCTGCTTGGCGCCATCGAGAATCCACAGAGCAAGGTCGTGTACTTCACCTCGCTCAACAACGTGAAGTGGCGCCGGCCGGTGAAGCCGGGCGATCAGCTGCGCTTCGAGCTTGAGCTGCTGCAAGTGCGCGGCATGATGTGTCGCATGAAAGGCGTGGCCAAGGTGGACGGCGAGGTGGTGGCGGAGGCAGAGATGGGCGCCATGATGCGCGATCGATGAGCGACCTGATCCATCCGACCGCCATTATTGCCCGTGGCGCGGAAATCGCGCCGGACGTGCGCGTCGGGCCGTATGCCATCATCGGCGACGGCTGCGTTGTCGCCGAGGGGTGCGAGATCGCCGCGCATGCGGTGCTCGAGAAGAACGTGAAGCTGGCCCCGCGCGTGCGCGTCGGGGTGGGCTCGGTGCTGGGCGGCGATCCGCAGGACCTCAAGTTCAAGGGCGAGGAGACCACGGTCGAGATCGGCGAGGGCACCGTGATTCGCGAATACGCCACGATCAATCGCGGCACGGCCGAGTCGCTCAGGACGACCGTGGGGAAGGGTGCGTTCATCATGTCGTACGTGCACCTGGCGCATGACTGCCATGTGGGCGACGGCGTGATCATCTCGAACTCGACGCAGCTTGCCGGGCACGTGACCGTGGAGGACAAGGCGATCCTGTCCGGCCAGATTGGCGTGCACCAGTTTGCCCTCATCGGGCGGTTCAGCTTCGTGGGCGGCTGCTCCCGCGTGGCCAAGGACGTGCCGCCCTACGTGAAGGCGGTCGGCAATCCGGTGAAGCTGTATGGGCTCAACACCGTGGGACTGCAGCGCAACGGATTCGCGGAGGACACGATTCGGGAGCTGAAACGCGCGTACCGCATGTTCTTCAAGTCGGAACTCAACGTGTCGCAGGCGCGCGCGCGCGCCGAGCACGACCTGAAGAAGATTCCGGAAGTCGAGGAGTTCCTGCGCTTCTTCGACCGTAGCGATCGTGGGGTGGTGATCTGAGCGTTCGCATCGGGGTCATCGGCGCCGGCGCGCTGGGTTTCCACCACATCCGGCTGTTGCGCAACGCTCCCGGTGCCTCGCTGGCCGGGTTTCACGACAGCGATGCCGACCGGTCGGCGCGCGTCTCAAACGAACTCGGCGTTCGCGCGTTTCCGACTGTGGAGGCGCTGCTCGATCATGTGGACGCAGCGGTGGTGGTCGTGCCGACGCCAGCGCATTTCGACGTTGCGGGCCCGGCACTGGCGCGCGGCATCCACCTGCTCATCGAGAAGCCGATCGCCGCGACCGTGGGGCAGGCGAACGGATTGCTGGCATTGGCGCGCGAGCATAAGGCGATGCTCCAGGTGGGCCACGTGGAGCGGTTCAACCGCGCGGTGCGCGCGGCTCTGCCGTACCTGGAGTCGCCGCGATTCATCGAGAGCGAGCGGTTGGCGCCGTTCAATCCGCGCGGTTCGGATGTCGCCGTGGTGCTGGACCTCATGATCCACGACATCGACCTGATCCATGCCTTGGTGCGCGACCGGGTGACGGACGTGCGGGCGGTCGGCGTGGGCGTCCTGACGAACGTCGACATGACCAACGCATGGCTCCAGTTCGAACGCGGCGCCGTGGCGAACATCAAGGCGAGCCGGGTGTCGCGCGACCGGTTGCGGAAGCTCCGGATCTTTCAGCGCAACGGCTACTTGTCGCTCGATCTCGCGGACGGCAGCGGCGAGTTCTATCGCCTGCGCGCCGATGTGGACCTCGCGGAGCTGGCCAAGGCGTCGCAGTCGATCGAGAAGTTCGTCGAACGCATCAAGCTCAAGGCGCCCGATGGCGAGCCGCTGCGGCTCGAGCACGAGAGTTTCATCGCGGCGATCCAGGGGAAAGCGCCGGTGGTAGTGACCGGCGAAGACGGCCGCGACGCGCTCGAAGTCGCGCTCCGGATCGTTGGTGAAATCGAGAAGGCGCAGGCGTCGCTCCGTGCGTGACATCCTGTTCGTCGCCGGTGAGCCCTCCGGCGACCTGCATGCGTCGGGCGTGGCGCGCGCGCTCACGGTGCGCGTGCCCCCGGCGGGGATGCGCGGCATCGGCGGTGACTTGATGGCCGCGGCCGGCGTGCGCCTGGACGAGCACATCCGCGGGCTGGCGGTCATGGGTTTCGTCGAGGTGATCCGGCACTTGCCGAAGCATTGGCAAATGCTGGCGGCGATCCGCGCGCGGCTGCGCTCGGGTTCGGTGTCCCTGGTGATCCTGGTCGACTATCCCGGCTTCAACATGCAGGTGGCCGAGGCCGCGGCCGAGGCGGGCGTACCGGTGCTGTACTACATCGTGCCGCAGGTCTGGGCGTGGGGCGCGGGGCGGCTCGCCAAGATGGCCCGCTGGGTGACGAAGGCGGCGACGATCCTGCCATTCGAAGAGAAGCTCCTGCGTGACCACGGCATCGACGCGACGTTCGTGGGGCATCCGCTGCTCGACGCCGCGGTGAACATGCCCGCACGCGATGAGGCGCGCGTGCGCCTGGGTCTGGATGGCGATGCGCCGGTGCTGGCCCTTTTCCCGGGAAGCCGTGGGCAGGAGATCGAGCGCCATCTGGACCTTTTCGTGGCCACGGCGCAGGCGCTGCGCGCCCGGCATCCTTCATTGCGCGTGATCCTGAGCGCGGCGCCGCATGTCACGATCGACCCGGCACGCTGTCCGTTTCCGGTGGTACACTCCGCATCGCTCGCGATCCTGCGCGCGGCGGACGCGGCGATGTGCAAGAGCGGCACGACGACGCTGGAGGCGTCGGTGGCCGGTTGCCCGCATGTAGTGGCGTACCGCACGCATCCCTTGACGTACTTCGCCGCGCGACACCTCGTGAAGATTCCGCGCATCGGACTCGTCAACATCGTGGCGGGCCGGGAAGTGGCGCGCGAGTTCGTGCAGGATGCGCTTGAGCCGGGCGCCGTGGCGCGTGCGCTCAATCCGTTGCTGGATCGCGGCAGCGCCGAGCGTATGGGGATGGAAGGGGACCTTGCCGACGTTCGCCGGCGATTGGGTGAGCCGGGTGCGGCGGGTCGCGTGGCTGCGATGGCGCAGTCGCTGGCGGAGCGCGCAGGCACGTGAGCGACGCCGGGCGCGAACGCCGCATCGCCTGGCTGGCTCGGCTGGGGCTGCTGGTGCTACGCATGCTGGCAGTCACGTGGCGGTTCCGCGTGGTCAACCGCGAACTCCTCGTCGCACAGCACGCCACGGGGCGGTCGGTGGTCATCGTGCTGTGGCACGGCCAGCTGCTGCCCGTGCTCTGGTGCTTTCGATATTCTGGGACGGCCGGGATGGTCTCGGAGCATGGCGATGGAGAGATCATCGGCCGAATCGCCGCCGCGTTGGGCGTTCGCTTGGTTCGCGGATCTACATCGCAGGGCGCGGCACGCGCGCTCCTGGCCGGGGCGCGTGAAGTGGAGGCCGGCCACGATCTCGCCATCACGCCCGACGGACCGCGCGGACCGGCCAAATCCGTGGCGCCCGGCGCCGCGGCGATCGCGCAACGCACGGGAGCGCCGATATTGCCGGTTGGTGTGTGGGCGAGTCGGGCGTGGCATTTCAAGTCATGGGACAAGTTCATGCTGCCCAAGCCGTTCGCCAGCGTGCGCGTCGCGTACGGTGATCCGCTCCATATCGACAGCGGTATGGCACGGAAGACAGTGGACGCGAGCGGCGCCGTGTACGCCGCGATCGAAGCCGCCATAGCCCGCGCGGCGAAGGACGGTACGGCATGAGCGTCATCGAGCGGGTGTGGTTCGGGTCGAGCGCCGTGGCCGGTGTGGCGCGCGCCGCCTTGTGGCCACTGGCCACGGCGTTCGGCGCGGTCACGACCGCCCGACGCGCGTTGTACTCGGCCGGACTCCTGCCAACGCGAGAGGCCGTCCTGCCGTGCGTGAGCGTGGGGAACCTCACCGTGGGCGGCACGGGCAAGACCCCGTTTGCGGCCTGGCTTGCAGGACTGCTGAGCGCCAACGCGAAAGTGGCGATCGTCCTGCGCGGCTACGGTGGTGATGAGGCCGAGGTGCACCGCCGGCTGAATCCCGGATTGCCAGTCGTGGCGCTGGCCGACCGTGTGGTCGCGGTTCACATGGCCAAGGCCGCCAATGCACAGGTGGCGGTTCTCGATGATGCGTTCCAGCATCGCCGCATTTCCCGGATCGCCGACATCGTGCTGGTCAGCGTCGAGCAGCTGTTGCGGCCGCGCCGTTTGTTGCCGGCCGGGCCCTGGCGCGAGGGACTCTCCGCGGCACGCACCGCGGACCTCATTGTTCTTACGAGGAAGTCCGCGACCATCGATGACGCCAACGCGGCGCGGAAGATCGTCGCAACAGAACTTCCCAGCATGCCGATCGCGGTCGTGCTGCTGGCATCCAAGTCCCTTGAACGCGTCAACGGAGCGGGATCACGTCCGCTCGGTGCCTTGCGGAATGCCGCGGTGCTGGCAGTCGCGGCCATCGGCGAACCCGATCTGTTCCGGAATCAGCTGACCAGCTTCGGCGCCCGGGTGACGCTGGCGTCGTTTCGCGACCATCACGCGTTCTCCGCCGAGGAAGTGCGGCGCCTCGCCGAGTCCGAGCCTGACGCCCTTGCGGTGTGCACCATGAAGGACGCGGTGAAGTTGGCGCGGCTGTGGCCGGCCTCCCGCGAGCTATGGTATCTTTCCCAACAACTCGTGGTAGAGCAGGGGGCCGAACACATCGAGCGTCTCTGCGCGCGCGTGTTGGAGCGTGTTTCTCCTGCCATCGCCGGTTAGCCGGCGCTGCCTCTCTCAACAAAATGGCGACCGATCTCAGACTGCCTACCGAACGCATTGTCCGGCCCGACAAGGACCGGTTTCTGAATGAAGAGAACCCGTTCGAAGCCATGATGTCGCGCTTCGATCGCGCAGCTGAACTGTTGGACCTCGAGCCGGGCCTCTACAAGGTGTTGCGGCATCCCGAGAAGCAGATCGTGGTGTCATGTCCGGTGATGATGGACAGCGGTGAAGTCGAAGTCTTCACCGGTTATCGGGTGCTGTACAACACGTCGCGCGGGCCTGCCAAGGGCGGAATCCGTTTCGACATGGCGGTGAACCTCGAGGAAGTGAAGGCGTTGGCGGCGTGGATGACGTGGAAATGCGCGGTGGTGAACCTGCCGTTTGGCGGTGCCAAGGGCGGCGTCGTGTGCGACCCGGCCAAGTTGAGCGTCGGGGAACTGGAGCGGCTCACGCGCCGCTACACGGCAGGCATCATCGCCACGCTGGGCCCGGACTCAGATGTTCCCGCGCCGGACGTGAACACCAATGAGCGCGTGATGGCCTGGATCATGGATACCTATTCCATGCGGATGGGCCACACGGTGACCGCCGTCGTGACCGGCAAGCCGGTCGAAATGGGCGGCTCGCTGGGTCGGCGCGAGGCGACCGGCCGTGGCTGCACGATCGTGACCAAGGAGGCGCTCAAGCACCTGGGCATGCCCGTGCAGGGCACGACCGTGGCGATTCAGGGTTTCGGCAACGTGGGTTCGGTGTCGGCGCAGCTGCTGGCGGCCGAGGGGTGTCGCGTTGTGGCCATCAGCGACAAGTCCGGCGGCTATCACAACCCCAAGGGGATCGACATTGCCTCCGCTTTGGCGCACGTGAAGAAGACACGCAACCTCGAAGGCTTCGCCGGCGCGACGCAGATCACGAACGAAGAGCTGTTGACGCTCGAAGTGGATGTCCTTGTGCCCGCGGCACTGGAGAACGTCATCACGAGCAAGAACGCTGGAAAAGTCCGCGCCAAAATCATCTGCGAAGGCGCCAACGGCCCGACCACGGCCGGTGCGGACAGCATCCTTGAGGAGAAGGGCGTGTTCGTCATTCCCGACATTCTGGCAAATGCCGGCGGCGTCACGGTGTCGTACTTCGAATGGGTGCAGGATCGCGGTGGCTATTTCTGGGACGAAGCCACAGTGAACCACCGGCTCACCGATATCATGACCCGCAGCTTCACCGACGTGCTGCGGTTGTCGCAGCAGCACAAGGTGAACATGCGCACCGCGGCGTACATGCTCTCGATCAGCCGCGTGGCGACTGTGCACAGGCTTCGTGGGATCTACGCGTAACGGCGCCGACCGCACACGACATGAAGTTCATTGTCGCTGCCGTCGGCAGGCCGCGCGACGCGGCGCTTGCGGCGGCGATCCGGGAGTACGAGACGCGGGCGGCGCGGTATTGGCCGCTCGACGTGCGCGAGGTGCGTGAGGAGCCGGCGCGCGGCGCGCGGCCCGCGATGGTAATAGCCAAAGAGGCCGAGCGCCTCGCGGCCAAGGTGGAGGGCGCCACAGTGGTCGTGTGCGACCAGGGCGGCACCGCGATGACGTCCGAGCGGTTTGCCAGGTTCCTGCAGGACGCTCGTGAGCGGGCCACCGACCTCGCGTTCGTCATCGGTGGCGCGAATGGACTCGGTGATGCGGTGAAGAAGCGTGCGCAACAGCGTCTGTCGCTGGCGCCGTGGACGTTGCCGCACGAACTCGCCCGTCTCGTTTTGGCTGAGCAGTTGTACCGCGCCGGCACAATTGTGCGCCGCGAGCCCTACCATAAATGAGCAGCGTTCCGCGCGTTCGCGTCATCACTGAATTGCTGGGCGGATCACCGCTGTCGCTCATGGCGCAGTCGCTTGGCTTGCCGCCCGGGATTCAGCCGTGGCGTCCGTCTGACGCCGAGGAATGGCGCGCACACGTCGAACGATGTCGGACGGCGACGCCGGCGGACTGGTTTGACCGATTGCAAGGCGCCCTTGTTCCCGGTGGCGCGGCGGCCGATCGGCTTGCTCGCGTGGTGAAGGCGCGCGGCGTGGTTGTGACGACAGGGCAGCAACCCGGGCTCTTTGGCGGCCCGTTGTATACGCTGTCCAAAGCACTGACCGCGCTCGAGATCGCGGACGCGATCGAACGGACGACTGGTGTTGCCGCCGCGCCGGTCTTCTGGGCGGCCACGGACGACGCCGACTTCGACGAAGCGAGCGTGGCATCCCTGGCCGACACCGAGGGGCTCGTCGAGCTGGCGCAGACCGAGCGTCCCCCAGCGGGCACTCCGATGTCGGACGCGCCCCTCGGCGACGTCGCGCACGCCCTCGAGCACCTGCGCGCGGCTTGCGGATCCTCACCGCATACGCAGTACTTCGAACTGGCGGAGCGCGCATACTCGCAGGGTCGGACGATCGGCGACGCGTACGTCCGGCTGCTGCGGGACTTGTTGCAGCCGCTTGGCATTGCCGTGTTCGATTCGTCGGGCGCGGAGTATCGCGACGCGGCGCGCCCGATTCTTGCGGAGGCCTTGAAGTCGGCGGACAAGATCGCCGCATCGGTGACGGCGCGGGCGGCAGCGATCCGGGAACTCGGATTCGAGCCGCAGGTCGAGGACGATCGCGGACTGTCACTGGTGTTTGCCGTGGAGCGCGGGGTCAAGCGTCGCCTGTCGCTCGCCGAGGCGGGGAAGGTGCCGGCGGCCGCGGTCCTCACGCCGAATGTGCTGCTGCGACCCGTGGTCGAGCGCGAGATTCTGCCGACGATCGCGTATGTGGGCGGCCCCGGCGAGATCGCGTACTTCGCCCAATCCGACGCGGTCGCCACCGCGATGGGCCGCGAGAGACTCTCCGTGGTGCCCCGCTGGTCATGCACGGTCGTGGAGCCGTACGTCGTGCGGGCACTCGGCCGGCTCGGCGTCCAGCTGACCGACCTCAAGGACCTGCCGGCGCTGGAGAAGCGATTGGCGCGCGGCGCGTTGCCGGAGACCGTCGCGCGCGCGTGGAAGGGCCTCAACGATCAAATGCAGGCGTCGGTGCAGGAGCTGGCGCGCGCGGTGCAAGAGTCGAAGTTGATGCCGCCGCCGGTGATCGAAGGACTGGCGCACTCGCTGGCGCACCGGATGGGACGTTCCGAACGGCGCATACTGGCGGCGGTCAAGCGGCGCGATGACGCGGTGCGGCGCGATCTTGCGGGCGTCTCGGCGGCCATCTGGCCGAAGGGCAAGCGGCAGGAGCGCGTCCTCAACTTCATTCCGATGTTGTCGCGGGGCGGCGACGAGTTGTTGGCCGAGATGCGGAGTGGCGCCGCGGAGCACGTTCGCGAGCTCGTCGGCACATCGGGTCGCCGGCCGTAAGCTCCATGCAAGCCGCGCTGGTCGCCGCCGGCATCTTCCTGTCCCGCGTGTTGGGACTCGTGCGCGAGTCCCTCAAGGCGCGCTATCTCGGGGCCAGCGGGAGCATTGTGGCGGACGCGTTCACCGCCGCGTTCCGCATCCCGAACCTGCTGCAGAATCTGTTCGGCGAGGGCGCGTTGTCGGCGTCGTTCATACCGGTGTACGCCAACCTGCTGGCGCGCGGCGATCGCAAGGAGGCTGACCGGGTCGCCGGCGCCGTGGGGACTCTGCTGGCGTTGGTGACGGCTGTGCTGGTGCTGCTCGGCATCGGGAGCGCGCCATTGCTGGTGGACATCATCGCGCGCGGGTTCGAAGGCGAGCGACGGGAACTGACCATCCGGCTGATCCGCATCCTCTTTCCTGGCGCCGCGCTCTTTGTCTACTCGGCGTGGTGCCTGGGGATCCTCAACAGTCACCGCCGCTTCTTTCTGGCGTACGCGGCGCCAGTAGCCTGGAACGGCGCGATGATCGCCGCGCTGCTCGCGTTTCGCGGCCAGTCGCCCGATGTGCTCGTGATTCGGTTGGCGTGGGCGTCCGTCATTGGCGCGGGCCTCCAAACCCTCGTCCAGCTTCCCGCGGTGCTGTCCGTTGCGAACGCCATGCGCGTGGGCCTGGCGAGCAGCGACACGAACGTGCGTCAGGTGCTCCGCAACTTCGTGCCGGCGTTCTTCGGGCGCGGCGTGGTTCAGGTCAACGCCTATGTCGACCAACTGATCTCGAGCTTCCTGCCGGTTGGATCGATGTCACTGCTGTTCTATGCGCAGACGATCTCGCTGCTGCCGATCAGCCTCTTTGGCATGGCGATCTCGGCGGCGGAGTTGCCGGAGATGTCGAGCGCCACCGGGGACGCTGCCGCGACCACGAAGCACGTGCGCGATCGTCTGCAGGACGGGTTGCGCCGGATGGCGTTCTTCGTGGTGCCCTCGGCCGTTGCGTTTCTCCTGCTGGGCGACGTGATCGCGTCCGCGATCTACCAACACGGACGCTTCACGGGCCAGGACACCCGTTATGTGTGGGGCATTCTTGCGGCGGCCGGCGTGGGTTTGATGGCCAGCGCGACTGGTCGGCTGTATTCGTCAGCGTTCTATGCGTTGCGCGATACCCGAACGCCGCTGCGGTTCGCCGTGGTGCGCGTGACCCTGGCTGCCGGCGGAGGGTGGATCTTCGCGATGCGCTTGCCCGACTGGCTGGGTTTGGCGCCCGAATGGGGCACGGCAGCACTGACGCTGTCGTCGGCGTTGGCTGGATGGGTGGAGTTCGTGCTATTGCGTCGCAAGCTTGGCGTCGCGCTGGGCCGGACTGGACTCGAGGCCAGGCGCGTGGTCACCCTGTGGGCCGCGGCGCTGGCGTCCGGCGGGATCGCGCTCGCCATCAAGGGGAGCATGGTTGGCAATCCGCAGATGGTCGGGGCCGTAGTGATCATCGGCGCGTTTGGTATGAGCTATTTCGCCCTGACCGCCGCCTTCGGCGTCGAGACGGCGGTCGCCACGCTCAAGCGCCTCCGCCGTATCGCGCCGTAGGACCGGCGCCGCCTGGCGGCGTATCTTTCCGCGATGGCGCTGTCGGCCTCGGTGCTCGAGAAGATCCCGCATTTGCCGGAGTCGCCCGGCGTGTACCTCTGGAAGGACGCGCAGGGCACGGTGCTGTACGTCGGGAAGGCCAAACGACTGCGTTCCCGCGTCCGGAGCTACGTCCACGCGGAGCGGGCGGAGAGCGTCAAGACATTCGCGCTCATGTGCCAGGCAGAGGATCTGGACACGATTGTCGTACCGACGGAAACGCACGCGCTCATTCTCGAAGCCAACCTCATCAAGGAATACAAGCCGCGCTTCAACATTTCGTTGCGCGACGACAAGAGTTTTCCGCTGGTGAAGGTGACGGTGAACGAGCCGTTTCCGCGGATCATCGTGACGCGCCGCCTCGAAAACGATGGCTCGCGCTACTTCGGGCCGTATACCGACGTTGGCGCGATGCGCCGCGCGCTCAACGTGGTGAAGCGGATCTTCACCGTGCGAAGCTGCAACTATGACTTGCCGGCGGTCGCACCGGACCGCCCGTGCCTCGATCACCACATCGGACGCTGCAAGGCGCCTTGCGTGGGCCTCCAGTCGCAAGCCGAGTATCGCGCGATGATCGCCGAGGTGCTGTTGTTCCTCGACGGCAGGACGGCGGAAGTGGGGCGGCGCGTGCGCGAGCGCATGGACCAAGCCTCCATCGCCCTGGATTTCGAGCGCGCGGCGGAACTGCGCGACGCGATGCGCCATCTGGAGCGCATGGAAGAGCCCGCGGTCGTCATGGCGGTGGAAGGCGGTGACCGCGACGTGGTCGGCTACGCCCGCGACGGCGACGATGCCTGTGTGGCGCTGATGCGCTTTCGCGGTGGGCGATTGCTGGCGCGTGAACACACGCTTATCGGCAATCTCAGCGAGGAGTCGGACCGCACGGTGCTCGCGGTGTATCTCGCCGGCGAGTACCTCAAGCTCCCGGATCGCGCCGCCGAGCTGTACCTGCCGTTCGACACCGATGACCGCGAACTCATCGTCGCATCGCTCATCGCCACCGAGGTCGTGGTGCCGCAGCGTGGCCCAAAGCGTGAGCTCGTGGACCTGGCCGACCAGAACGCGCGGCACCTGTTGGAGGAGGCCTTGCTCGAGGGCGAGGAAACCGCGGAGCGAGCCGCTGACCCGGTGTATGAGCTGCAGCGAAAGGTTGGGCTCCAGAAAGTGCCTCGCTCGCTGGTGTGTTTCGACATTTCGCACGCGCAGGGAACTGACACCGTCGCATCGTGCGTCTGGTTCCAGAACGGGCGCCCGATGCGTGCCGAGTACCGCAAGTTCAAGATCAAAACCGTACAGGGCGTCGACGATTTCGCCTCGATGGCGGAAGTCGTGACCCGGTATTTCCGGCGGCGGCTGGACGAATCGCGCGCGCTGCCTGATCTCGTCGTCATCGACGGCGGCAAGGGCCAGCTGGGAGTCGCGCAGGTCGCCATGGTGGCGCTTGGTCTCGGCGACATGGCGATCATCAGCCTGGCCAAGCGCGACGAGGAGATCTTCGTGCCCGGCCGGGCGGAGTCGCTGCGGCTGCCCAAGCGATCCGTCGCGCTGCGCCTGCTGCAGCAGGCGCGCGACGAAGCGCACCGCTTTGCGATTACGTTCCAACGGCTGCGGCGCGCGAAGCGCACGGTCACATCCGAGCTGTTGCGCATCAAGGGCATTGGCGCGACTCGGCGGCGTCAGCTGCTCACCGCATTTGGCAGTCTCGACGGCGTGAAGCAGGCATCGCCGGAAGCGATCGCGGCGTTGCCGGGGTTTTCCGAGAAGACAGCGCGCAAGGTGCTTGATGCCTTGGCCGTGCCGGCAGCGGCGGGTGCCGAACCTGTGGCAACGAAACCAACAGAGGAATCGACGGCGTGAGATTGTGGCGACTGGAGTGCTCAGCTTGTGACCACCTGCAACCGGGTGATACGCTCGCGACCGTTTGTCCCAAGTGCGGGCAGCCGCTCCTGGTGCGCTACGACGGTGCCCATCCGACCAAGGCCGACCTGCTCGACCGTTGGGACATGTGGCGCTACACGCCGCTGATGCCGGCCACCGAGGGCGAGATCGTCTCGCTGGGCGAGGGTACGACGCCGATGCTCGACGCGCCAACCATTGCGAAAGCGGTTGGCGTGCGCCGGGTCTGGATCAAGGAGGAAGGGCTGAACCCGACCGGCTCGTTCAAGGCGCGTGGCATGAGCGCGGCGGTAACGCGCGCCGCGGCGCTTGGCGTGAAGGGATTCTCGGTTCCCACCGCGGGGAACGCGGGTGCCGCGCTGGCGGCGTACGGCGCGGCGGCGCGCCTTCCGGTGCGCGTGTTCGCGCCGAAGTCGACGCCGGCCGCGATCCTCAACACGATCAGGACGTTCGGCGCCGAACTGGTGCTGGTGGACGGGCACATCGGCGATGCGGGTAAGCAGGCGCGGGCGTTCGCGGCCGAAAGCGGCTGGTTCGACATGTCCACGTTGCGCGAGCCGTATCGCATCGAGGGCAAGAAGACGATGGGCCTTGAGGTCGCCGAGCAGATGGATTGGAAGCGGCTGCCAACGCACATCATCTATCCGACCGGTGGCGGCACGGGCCTGATCGGCATGTGGAAGGTGTTCCGCGAACTCATCGACCTTGGCTGGCTACCGAAGGACATTCCGTTGCCGCGGATGATTGTGGCGCAGGCGACCGGTTGCGCGCCGATCGTTCGCGCGCACGCCGCTGGCGCTGATCGCTCCACACCGTGGGAGAACCCGACCACGCATGCGGCGGGCCTCCGTGTGCCCGGACCACTCGGCGATCGGCTCATTCTGCGCGCCGTGAGGGAGAGCGCGGGAGACGCGGTGGCGATCAGCGAGGAGGACATCCGCGCCGGCACGGCGTGGATCGGACGTGAGACCGGCATTGACGCGGCGCCCGAAGGCGGTTGCGCTGTGGCTGTCCTCACGCAGATGGCCGCCGACAAACGCATCGGATCGGACGCCGAAGTCGTGGTGTTCAATACCGGCAGTGGCGCTTCCTACAGGTTCTGAGATGAGCGTCGCGATCCTCCATCCATTCAGTGGAATCTCCGGCGACATGACGCTGGGTGCGCTCGTGAGCGTTGGCCTCGATCCTGAGTGGCTGCGCGCACTGCCGGGCACACTGTCGCTCGATGGCGTGACGGTCGACATCCGCGACGTGAAACGCGCGGGCATCGTGTGTACCAAGGTGGACTTCGCCATTCCACCGCAGCCGCACGGCCGGCACCTGAAGCATATCCGCGAAATCGTCCAGCGCGCCGATGCGCCGCCGCGAGTGAAGGAACGCGCCGACGCCGTATTCACTCTCATCGCCGAGCAGGAAGCGGCCATTCACGGCACCACCGTCGAGCAGGTGCATCTCCACGAAGTCGGCGCGGTCGACGCGATCCTCGACGTCCTTGGTTCCGTGTGGGGCCTTGAACTGCTCGGCGTGAGCGCCGTGTACTGCGGACCCATCGCGCTCGGCGACGGTGTCGTGACGGCCGCGCACGGGACCATGCCAGTGCCCGCACCCGCGACAATGCGTTTGCTGGAGGGTCAGGTCGTTCGTCCCGGCCCCCAAGGCGCAGGCGAACTCGTGACCCCGACGGGTGCGGCGCTCGTGCGCGCGCTGTCGGCCGGCCCGGAGCCGGCCGCCTATGTGCCTCGGCGCAGCGGGTTCGGGGCCGGATCGAAGGAGTTCCCGGATCGGGCCAACGCGCTGCGCATCGTGTTGGCGGACCTCGAGGGCGACGCCCGCTCCGAAAGCGTGGTGGTGCTCACGTGCGAGGTGGACGACATGACGCCGGAGTACCTGGCCGCTGCCGCGGATCGGTTGCGCGCGGATGGTGCGCTCGACGTGATCCTTCAGCCGGTCGTCATGAAGAAAGGGAGGCTGGGGACGCGGATCGAGGTGCTGGCCGCGCCGGGGTCGGTCGAGAGTCTTGAGGCCCTGTTGTTCAGCACTACCACGACGATCGGCGTACGCAGGACGGAGCTTCGTCGACGGGCGCTGGTCCGCGAGGTGTCGTCGGTGACCGTGGTGGGCCACACGATCGCGGTGAAGGTAGTGCAACTCCCGGATGGACGGCGTCGGGCCAAGCCCGAGTTTGACGACGTTGCCCGCGTGGCGCTGGCGACAGGTCGTTCGCCGCAGGATATATTTTGGCTTGCCTCGATCGAGGCGGAACGTGAATCGTAGCACAGGGTAAGACCCTTCAGACTGCGGTTCGAGACAGCGACCCAGGAGACCTTCCCATGTTCGTTTTTGACCGTCCTTTTGCTCGCCTGCTTGGAGTGGCGTCCGCGCTGGTCGGCGCCGCCGGCGCTCTTGGCGCCCAACAGAAGGCGTGCGAAGTCAACGAGAGCCGTCCCACGGCGCTCGGACGCGCCTCACTGGCCGTCATGACAGCCACGGGCGCGAAGACGCCCGAAGCGCAGCGCAAGCAACTTTTGAACGCGATGAAGCAGTTGCAGTCGATCGGTGACAAAACGGACAATCCCGCCGGCAAGGGTTTCGTCTACGGCAAGACCCTGGTCCTGTGGGCGAGTCTGCCTGAGATCGGACTCACGGCAAAGCGTGGTGCCATCGGCATCACGGAGAATCCGGAAGGAATGATCGACCTTGCCGCCACGCTCGACTCGGCGTTCGGCGTCGTGGAAGCGGCGATGCCCGAGTGCATCGCCGAGACCGTGAAGTGGCGCGGCCAGAAACCGTGGGTCGATATGGTGAACAAGGCGATTGAGCGTCTCAACGCCGACGATGCCGACTCCGCCGCGTACGCCGCGCAGCGCGCGATCACGCTGAACCCGTTCGCCCCGTACGGCTTTGTGGTGCTCGCCAATGTGCGTCAGCGCCAGCAGAAGACGACAGAAGCGTTCGTGCTGTACCGCAAGAGCATTGACCTCGCCGCGAAGGACACGATGTACGACGACATCCGGCGCCAGAGCCTGGTCTACCTCGGTACGCTGGCCGTGGACTCCGCCGAGGCGGCCACGGATGCCGCGGGTCGCAAGCCGTACGTCGATCAGGCCCGCGCCGCTTTTGAGGGCATTCTGGCGGACAAGGGCGCCGGTGAGTCCGCGGCCAACGCTCGTCAAGGTCTCTGCCGTGTAGCCATTGTGTCAGGCGACACCGGTTCGCTGCGCCAGACGTACAAGGATCCCCTTGAGAATACGGCAGCGTACGCGTATTCGGACCTCATGAACGCGGGCGTATGCATGGCGCGCGCGGAAATGTCGTCAGAAGCGGCGAAGTTGTTTGCGGGAGCGTACGACAAGAACCCGTATCACCGCGATGTATTGTCCAACCTGTCGATCGTGCTTCTGCGCGAGAACCAGCATGATCGCGCGCTGCCGCTCGCCAGCCGTCTGGTGACGGTGGAGCCGAACAACGCGGAAAACCTCCAGCTGCTGGTCCTGTCCTACGCAGGCATCGCTCAGCGCGCGAGGGCAACGAGGCTGGCGGGCAACCCACCGGCGGCCCCGGCGACCAAGACCGCCGGCAAGGCGCCGGCGACGAAAGCCCGGGCCACGAAGGCGGCTCCCGCGGCTCCCGCGGCTCCCGCGGCTCCCGCGGCTCCGGCCACGCCACGCTTGAGTGGGGCGGCGACCGATTCGCTCTTCAGGATCGAGAAGG
>JBBTFS010000093.1:0-12769 GCA_038060705.1 Gemmatimonadota bacterium | reverse complement strand
GGACAACACGCGGGCCGAACACGCGGAGCTGCGGGCTGACATTGCGGAGGTCCGGCAGGAGGTCCGCGCGTTGGAGGCGCGGTTGGAAGCACGGTTTACCGCCCTCCAGGCCGAACTCACGGCGACCCTTGGCGGCCAGATCGCCGGACTCGCGACCCGCCAGGAACTGCACGCAGTGGACAACAAGATCGAGAAGCGATTCTCGGATCTGATCCTCTGGTCGTTCGTGTTCTGGGTTGGCGCCGTGGGCGCGGTCGCACTACTGGCTGGAGTGCTGAAGAGCCAATGACTCGGCGCTTGGCCGTCTGGTTCACGGCCTTCGCTTTAGGTCAAAGAAGTTGGCAGCCGGCGCCTGCGCCCCGCTCAACGCTTCGGGATTGTCTTCATGTAGTGCAGCGTCATGCCGATGAGCGCGCGGACGCCGACGTCCAGGCCCGAGTCATCAACATAGAAGTCGGGCGTGTGGTGGTCCGCGGCCTGCTCTTTGGGCACGTTCGCCGGGCGTCCGCCGAGCCCGATGTAGAAGCCGGGAATCTTCTCGGCGACAAACGAGAAGTCCTCGGCGCCCGTTTCCGGTTTCGTGAGATGCACTTTGTCCGCGCCGGCGGCCTCGCGCAGCGCGGGCAGCATCGCCTCTGTGAGCGCCAGGTTGTTGAACGTCACGGGGTAGGCAGTGTGGGTGCCAATCTCGACGTCCACCGTCGCGCCCATGCTGGAGGCCACGTCGGTGGCGATGCGGCGGACGCGCTCGTGCAGCCGCGCGCGATCGTCGGGATGCAGGGAGCGAATGGTGCCGATCATCTCCACCTGCTCGGGCACGATGTTGTTGCGCACACCGCCGCGGATCATGCCCACGGTGACGACCGAGGGGTTCTGCGTGATCTCCATGTTCCGGCTGACAACGGTCTGGAGCGCGGTGATGATGTGGGCGCTGGTGACGACAGGATCCACGCCGTTCCACGGCGCGGCGCCGTGGGTGGACTTGCCTTTCACCAGGATACGGAAGTCGTCACTGCTCGCGGCCATCCCGCCGGGCGTGTAATAGATGTGATTTACTTCGCGCGTGGCGTCGATGTGGAGCGCGAAGCCAACGTCCACCGCAGGGTTGGTGAGAATCCCCTCCTTGATCATGAGCGCCGCGCCGCCTTCTTCGCCCGCGGGCGCGCCTTCCTCAGCGGGCTGGAACATGAACTTCACGGTGCCTGGGAGCGTGGCTTTCATGCCGGCGAGGACTTCGGCGGCGCCCATGAGGATGGCGACGTGGGTGTCGTGTCCGCAGGCGTGCATGACGCCGACGTCCTGGCCGTTGTACGTGGAGCGCACGGTGGACTTGAAGGGGACGTCCGCGCGTTCGGTGACGGGGAGGGCGTCCATGTCGGCGCGCAGCAGCACGACGGGGCCGGGGCGGCCGCCCCGCAGGATTCCGACGACGCCGGTGTGCGCCACGCGTTCGGTGACTTCGATGCCGAGTGAGCGGAGGTGGTCGGCAACGAGCTTGGCGGTACGCGTCTCGCGGTTGCCGAGTTCGGGGTGCTGGTGGATATCGCGGCGCCAGGCGACGAGCTTGGGCTCGATGGCCGCGATACGGGCGGACAGGTCCGCCGGCAGGACGTTGGACTGCTGCGCGCTTGCGGCACCAGCAGCCAGCGTAAGCGCGGCGATCATCAGCTGCTTCATGGTTGGGTGGCGTTGAGGTGGTGCTTCGAAGCTACGCGTCGCGGCGCATGACGTCGCCCCCGCAAGACGCTCGGGGCGGTATTTTCCGAGTCCATGCGGCGCACACTCTTTTTCGCGTTCATTGCATTCGCAGCCCTGGCGCTGCGGGGCGCCGCCGCACGCGCCCAGCCGGCGCCCCAAGTGGACGGGCCAGCGCGGCCCGTGGCCCCCTCGGTCATCACCCGCAACGCCGCGGGCCAGGCCACGGTGCGCGCGATCAAGCTCTCGACGCCGCTCAAGGTAGACGGCGTGCTGGACGAAGAGGTCTACGCGCGCGAGGCCCCCTTTGGGGGCTTGATCCAGGTGGCGCCGAGCTACGGCGAGCCGTCCACCGAGCGCAGCGAGATCTGGATCACCTACGACGACAAGCACATGTACCTCACGTGCCGATGCTGGGACTCGCATCCGCCCAAGGAGTGGGTCGTCAACGAACTGCGGCGCGACACCGGCGGCCTGCGCAACAACGAGCACATCGGCGTGCTGTTCGACACGTTTTACGATCGTCGCAGTGGTTTCGCCTTCTATACGAATCCATTGGGCGCGCGCGCGGACTATTCCATCGTCGACGAGGGCGGGTCAAACACCGACTGGAATCCCGTGTGGACGTCGAAAACCGGGCGGTTCGACGGCGGCTGGACCGTGGAAATGGCGATTCCATTCAAGTCCCTCCGCTACCGCGCCGGGCCGAACCAGACGTGGGGATTTCAGATCCGCCGCTCCGTGCGGCACAGGAACGAGTGGGCGTACCTGACGGCGGTACCGCGCATCCTGTCCGGCCCCCAGGCGCTGAATCGCGTGTCGGCCGGCGCAACGCTCGTGGGGCTGGACCTCCCCGAGGCCGGCAAGAACATCGAGTTCAAGCCGTACGGCGTCTCGCGCGTCACCACGGATCGCGTGCGCACGCCGACGGTGAACAACGACTTCGCCGGCGACGGCGGTGGCGACATCAAATACGCGGTCACGCCGAACCTGACGGCTGATCTCACCATCAACACGGACTTCGCGCAGGTGGAGGTTGACGAGCAGCAGGTGAACCTCACCCGGTTCAGCCTCCTCTTCCCCGAGAAGCGCGACTTCTTCCTCGAGGGACGCGGCACGTTCGATTTCGCGCGCGGCGGCAGCGGCGCGTTTGGTGGCTCGAGCGCGTCGGACACGCCCAACCTCTTCTACTCGCGGCGCATCGGACTCAACAGCGGCAGCGTGATCCCGATCAACGCGGGCGGCCGACTCACCGGAAAGCTGGGCCCCTACGCGATCGGCCTGATGAACCTCCAGACCGCGGGTGAGGCGGCGTCGAGCACGAGTGCCACGAACTTCACCGTTGTGCGCCTCAAGCGCGACGTCCTGCGCCGGAGCGCCGTTGGCGTAATGGCCACCAACCGGTCCGTGGCGACGTCCGGGACGGGGACGAATGTCGCGTATGGCGCCGACGGCACGTTTCTTCTCACACAGGCGCTGACGGCCGGCACGTATTGGGCGCGCACCGCCACCACCGGCGTGAACGGGGACGACCAGAGCTATCAGGGACGGCTGGACTACAGCGCAGACCGGTACGGCGCGCAAGCCGAGTTCCTGTCGGTGGGCAGCAACTTTGACCCGCAAGTCGGGTTCCGGCGGAGATCCGACTTCAACCGGACATTTGGCCAATTGCGGTTCAGCCCCCGCCCCAAGCGCCTGCGGAGCGTGCGGAAGTTTTCGTGGACCGCGTCGGGCGAGTACGTCGAGACTGGCGCTGGGGCCATGGAAGCACGGGGCCTGACGGGGCGGTTCTCGACGGAGTTCGAGAACAGCGACCTACTGTACATCAGCGTGTCGCAGGACTACGAATACCTTCGCGTGCCCTTCAGGCCGTCGGGGTCACCTGCGGCTATCGCGCCGGGCGGGTACGGCTTTGGCGACGTGACCGCGGCGTACTCTTTTGGCGCGCAGCGGCGCGCCTCTGGGACAATCGCCGTGCGGAGCGGCGAATACTACGACGGCAACATCCGCAGCGTGACGATCGGGGGGCACGGGATGGGGTCGGGCCGCATCGCCGTCCACCAGCGGCTCGCAGTTGAGCCCACGTTCTCCATCACCCGCATCGAGAGGCCAGGTGCATCGTTCACAACGCGCTTGGCGCGGGCACGAGTGGACTACGGTTTTTCGCCACTGATGTTCGCGAGTGCGTTGCTGCAGTACAGCTCCGCCGACCGGGCGTTCAGCACGAACCTGCGCTACCGGTGGGAGTACGCGCCGGGCAGCGAGCTGTTCCTGGTGTACACGGACGAGCGCGACGTGACTGATCCGCTGCTGGCCACGCCGACGACGGTGCGCGGGCTCAAGAACCGCGCGTTTGTGGTGAAGATCAACCGGCTGTTTCGCTATTAGCGCTATTCGCGAGCGGCACTGGACTCGGCGTAGCGGCCGTCGAGCGCGGCGTTGAGGCGTTGGGTGTTGCCGCTCACCGCGGCACCCGCGCGTTGAGTTCCTGAAAGAAGTTCTCCACGACCACGAGCTTGCGGCGCTGCTGCCCCTGCCGGTCTCGAAGCAGGACGAAGCGCTGGCCGTCGGGCATCACGTCCCAGTCCACCACGCCGCGCAGGGAGAACAGGACGCGCTGGTCGTCGACCGCGAACGTCGTGGACCGCGCGACCGCGACCCGCGCCAGCTCGTTGTTGCCGTTCCGGAAGAAGATCTCGCGTCCGTCGGCCGACCATTTGGGATCCACGCCGCCGCCGGAGGAGACTTGGTACAGCCCCTCGGACGTTTTCGGGAACGGGCGCACGTATACCTCGAAGGCTCCCGTCGTGTTCGCTTCATACAGCAGCCAGCGGCCGTCGGGCGAAAGTGACGCGTTGCGCTCGATGAATCGCGAGTTGGCGAGCGGAAGCTGCGTTGAGTCGCCGACGCGGATCGCGGAGAGATCCGCCCCACCGCCCTCCGCTGCTAAAAACTCATACACGAGCCAACGTCCGTCCTTGCTCCAGCGGCTCGTGAGGCCGCGCACGCCAGGCAGCAACTCCACCGGCGCCGGACTGGCGCCGTCCGCGCGCACCGCGCGCAGGTTGCCGGCGTTCACGAACCGGAGTACGAACGACACGCGCGTTCCGTCCGGGTGCCACCGCGGGCGCGTGTTGACGCCTTCGAATGTCAACTTCGAGAGCGTCCCGCCGCCCGGCCCGAGCCGCCGCACCCAGATCTGTTCTCCGGTGCCGTCGACGATCGCGATCGCCAACTTGCTTCCGTCCGGCGAGAGCGCCACCCCGGTGAAGTGTCCGGTCCAGCCTGGAACCACCTCGGTGGCCGCGCCGGACCGCGACGCCCATATGACGTCCAACTGGTTGAAGCTGGTGCCGAGGCCGTGCCAGAGCGTGCCGTCGTCCGACACGGTGAGGTCCACGCCACCGCCACCACGGCGAATGCTGATTTCCTCCAACAGCGCGACGGGCGTGCCGGTGATAGCCATGCGGTCCTGATCGAAGGCTGCCGCCATCAGGGTGCCGGTTGCCGTGACGTACAGCAGGTGGCCGGACCTCGCGTAGCGCGCGAACAGTCCGCGCACCAGGACGCGGTGCTTGTGCGTCGCGAGGTCAAGCACTGCGACGTCGTTGTTCGTCGCCACGTTCACGCCTGGGCCACCACGATCGATGATGAACACAACGCCCTTGCCGTTGGGCAGGGGCTCGGGCCAGTTGTGCTGCAGCTCTCCGTTGGCGGAGTCCCGCGTGGACGCGTCTTCTGGAGCGGCTCCGCCGCTATCGCGCACTCTGCGCAGCGGGCCGACGCCGCTGGCGTCGAAGTAGATGTAGCCGTCGTAGCCCCACGCCACGCCCGGTCCGCCGACGCCACTGGTCGTGACGGTGGTCGGCGGCCCTCCGGTGAGCGACGCGACCTTGATCTCGGCGTTGCCGGCGGCGCCGCCCATGAAGCCGACGCGCGTGCCGTCGAGCGAAAAGAACGGGTTGAATGCGCCATCAGTGCCGACGAGCTCGACGGGCTCCAGCTGGTCGCGTGACCGTACGAGAATCCTGCCCGACTCTCCTATGTAGGCGAGCTTGGAGCCGTCGGGTGACACCACCATGGCCGAGAATTGCGTGGTGCCGATGCGCTTGCCCACGGGCAGGTCGACGAAATAACGCGACAGCGGCAGCTGCGGCTGGCGCGACATGAGAAACGCGATCGTCAGCGCGAGGGCGCCAGCGAGACCGATCGCCGGAATGGCCGCGCGCTCGCGCCATGAGCGGGCTGCGCCGGACATCGCGGCGGCAGGCATCCCCGTGCTTGATGCGAACGACGCGTTCGACAACGCGGCGGCGAACGCGCTGGCGCTATCGAAGCGATCGGCCGGGAGTTTCTCGAGCGCCTTGGCCACAGCGGCCGCGATGTTGGGCGGCACCGACTTCCGCATCGCCGTCACCGGCTGCGCGGACTCGGCGATGATCTTCATGATGATCTGCTGCGCGGACCCGCCCATGTGCGGCGGCTGGCCGGCGAGCATTTCATATAGAACGGAGGCCAGCGAGTAGATGTCGCTACGGCCCGTGATTTCTTTTTCGGCAGTCGCCTGCTCGGGCGACATGTAGTGTGGCGTGCCGAGCGAGAGGCCGGTCTCGGTCATGCGTCCCCCGGCCGCGGCACTCACGGCGAGTGCGATGCCGAAGTCCGCGACCATCGGCCGCCCGTCGTGCAGCAGGATGTTCTCGGGCTTGATGTCGCGATGGATGACGCCGTGGCGGTGGGCGTAGTCCAGCGCGTCGGCGACCTGGGTCGTGATGCGTACGGCCTCGTCGATACCGAATTGCGTTTCGCGGCGGAGTTTGTCGCGCAGTGTCTCGCCTTCGATGTACGGCATGACGTAGTACAGGAACCCGTCGGCCGTTCCTGAATCGAAGAGCGGCAGGATGTGCGGGTGCTGGAGGCTCGCCGTGGTCTTGATCTCCACGACGAACCGTTCGGCGCCGAGCACGGCGGCGAGCTCGGGTTTCAGGACCTTGACCGCGACCTTGCGGTCGTGCTTGAGGTCCTGCGCGAGATAGACAGTCGCCATGCCGCCCTGACCGAGTTGCTTCTCGATCTTGTAGCGGCCGTCGAGGGCGGCGTTGAGGCGCTCGGTCACGTTCGTCACGAGTGCGTGCCCGCCTTACGCGATCGCAAAGCCCTCCCTCTGTGCCGCGGCCGCGAGCCGCTCGTCCAAGGTCACGAAGCGCCCATCGGCCGGTGAGCCGCTCCACTCGAGCGCCGCGGCGAGTTGGAGCGCGTCGGCGGCGCGCAGCGCATGGAGCCGCAGTATGCGCAGTGCCTGCTCGCGCACGGCGTCACCGGGCTGCACCTCGAACCAACTCGCCTTCAGGGTCGCCAAGAGCGATCGTGCCTGCGCTTCGTCCGCGGAGGAGAGCTGGCCGTCACGATGCAGGCGCGCAATCGCGGACGCGCACTCGATAGGCGTGCCCCACCACACCACCAGCTCCGGGTCATCGGCGTGTTTTGCGAGCGCCCGTGTTGTGGCAGGCTGGTCGAGGCACAGCGGCACGATGGCCGACGCGTCCCAGAATCTCACCAGCCCTCTCGGCGTTCGTCGAGCAACGCGTCCAGCGAGCGCCCCTTGGCGTCCTTGGGGCGGCGCGCCTTGTGGAAGTTCCTGGGCAGCCGCGTGGTGGGCGGCCGCATGCGCCCGCTGCGGACCAGCAGGTCGCGGCGGCTGTCGCCCAGTGCGTCGCCGGCGACGGGCGCGAGGCGGGCGACGACGCGGCCGCGGTCAGTGACCAGCACCTCGTCCCCTTGGCGGACGATGTCGATATAGGCGCTGAGGCGTGCCTTGAGTTTCGAGATTGAGGTCTTTGTCATGTGACTATAATGGTCATATCATCATGTGCCGTCAATGCTTTCCCGACGCGCCGCCCGGTCGCGAAGCCCTGCTTCGACGAGATGGGCGCCGGGCAGGTTGGCGGCGCCGAGACGCGGCCAGTTGATCATCGCCCTACGCCTCGCGCAGCTCCCGTGCCGACCACGTTCTCGACCACCACGACGTGATCGGGCCGAATTGGACTGCGGCGCCAGTGCAACATGAAGCGTTGGTCGTCGGGCGACACGCTGTACTCACGAACAAATGACTGGTAGCGATATCGGGCGGCTGAAAACAGGGTGCGCGGTTCGCCAAAGATGAACGTGAGCCCAGGCGTTACCGGAACGCTCACCATGTTCCCGTCGCCGTCGCGGTAGTACAATTCGCGCCCACTGTGGCTCCAGACCGGAGTCGTGCCGCCGTTTGGCGACACCAGCCAGTTTCCGTCATTCGTGTTCGGGAAAGGCCGCACACGCACCTGCGCCCGGCCTGTTTCGAGGGTCGAGTACGCCAGCCAGCGGCCGTCCGGCGAGACGGCGGGCTGCGCTTCCTGGAACGGCGTGACGACCAACGGGACGCGCGTGGTGTCGCCGGAGCGCCGGATGGCAAGCAGGTCGCTCGTGCCGCCGCCGCCGTTGCGGTACACAATCCAGCGATTGTCCGCCGTGAAGATCACCTCGTGTACCTGGTTGGGGTCGAAGAACAGCGGTCGTTCCGGTTCGGAGGCGTCGGCCCGCCGGATGAAGGGCTCGCGTTGCCCATCAACGCGATCCGACACGTATGCGACCGAACCGCCGTCTGGCGTCCACTGTGGCCGGATCCCTCCCGCAAAACTCAGCTGTGTCATCCTGCCGTTATCGAGCTGCCTGACCCAGATCTGGCCGCCGCGAGTCACCGCGAGCCGCCGACCATCCGGCGACAGCATGAATGCGCCATTGGTGGTCAGCTGGTCTGTCCATGTTGGGTCCACCGGGCGGACCACGCCGTCCCGCGTGACCCAAACAACGTCGGTCGTGTCACGCGCATCGCTCGGCACCATGTAGATGAGCGTGCCGCCCGCCGACGTTGTGAAGTCGGGAACGAAGTCCGGCGCCCCCATTGACCCGAAGTCAACGCGCTGTGCGACCACTCGGGGCTCGCCGGTCAACTGGAAGCGGCGATCGTCGAATGGCTGCACCATCAGACCGCCCGAGCGTCCCGGCGCGAACACCAAGTGCCCAGCCACGTACTCGGCGTATGAGCCGGCCGTCAGTACGCGATGGGCTCCGGTTGCGACGTCCGCGACCGCAATGTCGGTGCGCGCCGCGTTCTCGCGGTACTTGATCACGAAGAGGATGCCGCGCCCACTGGGGAGGGCGTACGGCCACATGTGGTCACGTTCGTCCCCCGCCGAGTCCACCGTGGTGAAGCGCACGGGCTTTCCGCCTTGGGCCGGTACCCGTACCAGACCAGTGCCGCCTGCGCCATGAGCATAAATGAAACCGTCGGGAGCCCAACTTGCGCCGGCAGAGCCGATGCCGGTCGTGGCAACCGGTGTCACGGCACCGCCGATGGCGCGAACGACGTTGACGGTGCCACGGGGGCTGACGAACCCGATCATCGCGCCGTCCGGGGAGAAGAAGGGGACCTCGGCTCCCTGAGTGCCCGGAAGCTCGATCGGCGACAATTGATCGCGCGGCAGGACAAAGAGTCGCCGCTCGCCACCGGCGCCTTCGTGCAGATACGCGAGGCGCGAGCCGTCTGGCGACAACGCCACGCGACGGAACCAGGCGGAGGCTTCCTGGCCTTCGGGAAGCTGAAGCACGTAGCGCCGAACCGGCGAATCCGCAGGTGTCCGGGGGCCGAGCCAGCCCCACGCGGCGACAACGAGCCCGACGATGCCGGCTGCGGCAACGGTGAGAAATACCGGGTCGCGGAAGCGAGGCTGCCCCGATCCGGTTTGCGACGGCACCCGTGCGATCCCGCCGGAGCGATACGCGGGATTGCCCAGTGCTTCCGCAAACGTCTTCGCGCTTTCGAAGCGATCCGCCGGCAACTTTTCCAGCGCCTTTCGGATTGCATCCGAGACGTTCGGCGGCACTGACTTGCGATGCTGCGTCACCGCGCCCACGGGCTCGGCGATGATCTTCATGATGATCTGCTGCGCGCTGCCGCCCATGTGCGGCGGCTGACCAGCGAGCATTTCGTAGAGGACCGACGCGAGCGAGTAGATGTCCGAGCGCGCGGTGATGTCCTTGTCCGCGGTCGCTTGTTCGGGCGACATGTAGTGCGGCGTCCCGAGCGAGAGGCCGGTCTCGGTCATGCGTCCACCGGCCGCTGCGCTGACGGCAAGGGCGATGCCGAAGTCGGCCACTATGGGCCGCCCGTCATGCAGGAGAATGTTCTCGGGCTTGATGTCGCGGTGAATGACGCCGTGGCGGTGGGCGTAGTCCAGCGCGTCGGCAACGTGGGTAGTGATACGAACGGATTCGTCGACGCCAACCTGGGTTTCGCGGCGGAGTTTATCGCGGAGCGTCTCGCCTTCGATGTACGGCATGACGTAATACAGGAACCCGTCGGCTGTGCCGGAATCGAAGAGCGGAAGAATGTGTGGGTGTTGCAGACTCGCCGTGGTCTTGATCTCGACCACGAAACGCTCGGCGCCGAGCACGGCGGCGAGTTCCGGCTTCAAGACCTTGAGCGCGACCTTGCGGTCGTGCTTGAGGTCGTTGGCGAGGTACACCGTCGCCATGCCGCCTTGGCCGAGCTGGCGCTCGATGCGATACCGGCCAGCCAATGCGGCGCCGAGGCGCCCCGTCGCGTCCGTCGTCATGAGGTTGCTGATCGCCGCTGCGGGCAGGTGCTCGCGGTCCAAGGTCGGGCCCTACTCAATACGCGAATCCGTCAAGCGCGGCAGTACACCGCCGGGCGCGCCATAATGTGGCGCGACTCCCTGGTCGGCAAGGCTCGCGTCGGTGCGTGGCATTACGAATGCCTCCTGTCGCGCCGAGTAATAGAGACAGCCGATTTCCTCCGGTGGTCGCGCCCGTGCGAATGCCTCGGCCTCGGCGAGAGCGGCGAGCCACGTCTGCTTGGCACGCGGCACGTCGAAAGCGGACGCCAACTGGAGCCGGTCGAAATCCTCGGGGCGATAGCGCCCGCGCCGCTTCAGCAGCTCGAGGAGCGACAAGGGTGTGAAGCCCGGATCCTTGCCAACCGCTGCCCAGTTCAAGCCAGCGAGCCGAAGCACGCGGTCGTGGACGAACAGGATGTCCACGAAATCGCGCGGCTCATCGCGTCCGGCCAGCGCCAGCGCCTTGTTGATCGCCAGGTCGATGGGATGCAGAAGCAATCCGCCAAGGGGATCGCGCACGAGTGGCATGAATCGCCACGCGGAATTGTGCGCCCAGTCGACCCGCGTGGACTGATCGCCGCGCCGGACTACCGCGCGAACGAAACCGGGAAGCGAAAGCTCCACGGCGATCACGTAGCCAGCGCGCTTCAGCCGCTCGCTATCCGCCGCGCACGCCGCCGCAACGCGCACCTCCGAGTCATGGAAGAAGTCGAGGTCGTCGCTGTAGCGAATGGAGTTCGGCGCGAAGTGCATTGCGGCGCCACCGGCGAGATAGCGGTCGTCGGTGGGCGCATCCGCCAGCGCGGCGAGCAGCTCGCGCTGAAACGTGGTTAGCGGCACAAGCGCGCTCCGACGCGCCATGCGTCACGATTGCCATGGCGCATGAGCTGCTCGGCGACCCAAGCGACGTCGTCGGCTCGAATGACGAGGTCGGGCCGGTACGACCAGAAACACATTGCGCGGAAGCGGCGGAAGGCGCGCCGCGCTTCCCGGACGCGCACCATGTCACGCGCGGTTGCGGCATCGAGCGTGCGTCGGCTGCGGCGTCCACCTCGGGCACCAATTTCAGCGAGGAAGCGCCTGACGCTGTCCATGTTTTATATGATAAGCTGCTTATGATATATAGTCAAGCGCACCAATGTCTTAAGTGATTGCGTCTCAGGTCATGGCCTTGGAGGTTACCGGAAACCATTGGCGTGGCATGCCCGCTGCGCGGCCGGATCGGTTGCAGCGCTCTTACGGCCACGTCGGCGCCGACCGTACCTTGTAGCTGCCGCTGCGCCGATGACGGCGCCAGCGCTCCCCCAACCGGCATGGACGCGCAGACGCAGCTGAACGCCGCCCTCACGGGCCGCTACGAAATCGAACGCGAGATCGGCGCCGGTGGCATGGCCACGGTCTTTCTCGCCCGCGACCTGAAGCACGACCGCAGCGTCGCGCTCAAGGTGCTGCGCCCGGACCTCGGTGCCGTGCTGGGCGTGGAACGTTTCCTCAGCGAGATCCGCGTCACTGCCAATCTGCAGCACCCCAACCTGCTGCCGCTGTTCGACTCCGGCGAGGCAGGCGGACTTCTCTTCTATGTAATGCCGTACGTGCAGGGCGAGTCGCTGCGCGCGCGCCTGCAGCGCGACAAGCAGCTCCCGGTGGACGAGACCATCCACATCGCCACGGCAGTGGCCAGCGCGCTGGACTACGCGCACCGGCACAACGTTATTCCACCGTGACCTGAAGCCGGAGAACATTCTGCTCAGCGAGGGTCAACCGCTGGTCGCGGACTTCGGCATCGCGCTGGCCGTGAGCAACGCGGGCGGCGGACGCATCACCCAGACGGGGCTCTCGCTGGGCACGCCGCACTACATGAGCCCGGAACAGGCCACGGGCGACCGCGTGATCAACGCGCGCACCGACATTTATTCGCTGGGCGCGATGACCTACGAGATGCTGGTGGGCGACCCGCCGCATGTGGCCAGCACGTCACAAGCGATCATCGCCAAGATGCTCACCGAACTTCCGGGCAGCATCCGCACTTCACGACCTAGTGTCCCGGAGCACGTGGACTCCGCCGTGCTGCACGCGCTGGAGAAGCTGCCCGCCGACCGCTTTGCGACCGCGCACGAATTCGCGGATGCGCTCACAGGCAAGGCGGTCATGCTGCACACCTCTGCGACCACGCAGCGGTCCCGCGCCACCGTCGGAGGACTGGCCGCGTGGCGCGCAGCGCTGACGCAGCCGCTCACGCTGGGCCTCGCGCTGGTGGCGGCGCTCGGCATTGCCGGCACGGTGCGCTACCGGATGCTGGCCGGGCGCGTTGCGCCCGGCACGACGGTGCGCTTTGCGCTCAGCTTCGAGGCGCCCCACAACTGGGTGGACGGCCCCCGCTCGCCGTTCGCGGTGTCGCC
>JBBTFS010000092.1:0-13635 GCA_038060705.1 Gemmatimonadota bacterium | reverse complement strand
CTGATCGCCGCCATGAACGCGGCGGCGGGAATCGTGAGGATCCAGGCCCACACGATCCGTCCCGCGACATTCCAGCGCACGGAGCGCGCACGCTGCGTGGCGCCAACACCGACTATCGAGCCCGTAATCGTGTGCGTGGTGCTAACGGGAATGCCGAAGCGCGTGGCTAGAAGAATGCTCAGTGCACCGCCTGTCTCGGCGCAAAAACCGCCCACGGGCCGTAATCGCGTGACGCGCGAGCCCATCGTGTGCACGATTCGCCATCCGCCGAAAAACGTGCCAGCCGCGATCGCCAGGTGGGCGCCCGCCATGACCCAATACGGAATCACTTTGGCGTCCTGCAGGTAAAGGTGCTGCAACCAACCCGTCTCCGATGCGAACAGCGTCTGCGAAGACACAAGGAGTCCCACGATGATCCCCATCGTCTTTTGCGCGTCGTTGGCGCCATGGGACAGCGAAAACGCCGCGGAACTCACGAGCTGCGCGTAGCGAAAATACCGGTTTACCTTGCCCGGGTTTGACCGATGAAATAGCCACGAGACGAGAATCATGAGTACAGAGCCGAGAACCATGCCTATGATCGGGGACAACGCGATGAACGCGAGCATGAGCACCCACTTCGAGCCCCATGTGATCGCCGCAATACCTGCCTTCGCGACGGCGGCCCCAGCGTAGCCGCCGATCAGCGCGTGCGATGAACTGGATGGCAGGCCGAAGTACCAGGTGATGAGGTTCCACACGATGGCGCCGAGGAGCCCGCCGAGGATCACGTTCGGATCCACGATCTTCACATCGATCATCCCGCTGCCCACCGTCCTCGCCACCGCCGTCCCAGCGACAAACAGAGCCACGAAGTTGAAAAAGGCGGCCCATGCCACGGCCTGAAACGGCGACAACACCCGCGTTGCCACCACAGTCGCGATAGAGTTCGCGGAGTCGTGGAAGCCGTTGATGAAGTCGAAAACGAACGCGATCAGAACGATCGCGAGGACGTACGTGATCACGCGTTCTTCATCGAGATGCTCTGCATCGAGTGCACCACCGCCATGCAGTTGTCGATGGTCTCCTCGAGCACGTCATACAGCTCCATCCAGCGGATGACGTCCAGCGGATCAGGGTTCCCCTGGAACAACGCACCGACCGCCTCGTGGTACACGGCGTCGCCTTCCTCCTCGATGCGCTTTACCTCGATGGCGGCCGCCTTCACGTCATTCGGCTTTCGCAGCCCGGCAACTCCCTTCTGGAGAAACTCCGCGGCCTCCAGAAGCAGTCGCGACATCCGCTTGGCCGGCTCGCGTACCTGCATGCCCACATGCAACATCTCAACGCGGCGCGCCGTTCCGTCCAGAAGGTCAATCACATCGTCCAGACGAGTCGCGAGTGCGTGGATGTCCTCGCGATCGATCGGCGTCACGAAACTGCGGTCGATTCGCGCGGCAATCTCCAGTGTGATCTGATCCGCGCGATGCTCCACGACCTTGATGGCTTTGACCTTGTCCGCCGTCTTTTCAGGCTGCGCGAACAGCTCGTTCAGGAGCTTCGCCGCCTCAACCAGATGAGTCGACAGCTCATTGAACAGCGAGAAAAACTCCTGATCGCGCGGGATGAGGCGTCCAAACATGGTACGTCGCTGGTATGAGTGGCTGGCTTTCTGGGTGCGTCCCGGGACCCAAAAGTCACCCGGGCGACACGAAAGCACAAATCAGGACGACGCCAGATCCGGATACCGCTCGGCGTGCACCTGCCGACGCCGAGCCAACATCACCGGATCCGCGAAGAATCGAATCAGCAACACCCCGGCGATGAAGCCGCCGATATGGGCCCAGACCGCCACCCCGCCCGTGTCACCCGCACCCTCCAGTGCCGGCAGCGCCGAGATCGCCTGCCAGCCAAACCACCAGAGCAACGCGACCCATGCCGGCACCGGAATTGTCTTGATGAAAACCACGAAGAAGAACAGCAAGTTCACGCGCGCCTTGGGGAACAGCACGAGGTAGGCGCCCATGATCCCTGAGATCGCTCCCGAAGCGCCCACCGTGGGGATGGCCGAGCTCGGAGAACTGATCACGTGAGCCAACGCCGCGAGTATCCCACACACGAGGTAGAAGGCCACGAACCGCTTGGGCCCCATGCTGTCCTCGATGTTGTTCCCGAAAACCCAGAAGAACCACAGGTTCCCCAACAGGTGACCCCAGCCACCGTGCAGAAAGATCGAGGTAATGGGAGTCAGCCAGTTGATGGCGTTGTTGTCGACCACGCAGTCCAAACCTCGGGCGATCGGCACCGCATAGCCGATCGGGCGCAGTCCGGTCAGCTCCGCCGGCACCATCCCCTTGTCACACACGCTGTAGACGAGGGCCGGATCGCCGCCGGCACCCTGCACCAGAAACCAGCTCGCCAAGGTCGCCGCGATGATCGAATACGTCATCCACGGCGTAGTGACAGTCGGATTGTCGTCGCTGATGGGTAACATGTCGGAATCAGCATCAGGAAACCTGCCAAAATGGCCGAAATGGCAGGTCCCGGACTTGCTTCAGGCTGTGACGGATAACTCTAACCGAACCTGAGGATTAAATGGCTGACAAAGTGATTGGTATCGACTTGGGGACAACGAACTCCGTCGTTGCAGTGATGGAGGGCGGCGACCCCGTCGTCATCCCAAACGCCGAGGGCGGCCGAACCACGCCTTCCGTAGTCGGCTTTACGAAGGACGGTGAGCGTCTCGTGGGCCAGGTGGCCAAGCGCCAGGCGGTCACCAACCCAACGAACACCGTTTTCTCGATCAAGCGCTTCATGGGCCGCCGCACCAACGAGGTCGGCGATGAGACCAAGCGCGTTCCATATAAGGTCGTTTCCGGCGCCAACGATATCGCCACGGTCGAAGTCCAGGGCAAGCGGTATTCCCCGCCCGAAGTCTCGGCCATGATCCTGCAGAAGATGAAGCAGACCGCCGAGGACTACCTCGGACACACGGTCACCAAAGCGGTCGTGACGGTACCAGCGTACTTCAACGACGCGCAGCGCCAGGCCACCAAGGACGCCGGCAAGATTGCCGGACTGGACGTCCTCCGCATCATCAACGAGCCGACCGCTGCCGCGCTCGCCTACGGCCTCGACAAGAAGAAGGACGAGAAGGTCGCCGTGTTCGACCTTGGTGGCGGCACGTACGACATCTCGGTGCTGGAGCTGTACGAGGTGGAAGGCTCGCGGCAATTCGAAGTGAAGTCCACGAACGGCGACACGCACCTGGGTGGCGACGACTTCGACCAGCGTGTCATCGACTGGATCGTCGCGGAGTTCAAGAAGGACCAGGGCATCGACCTCTCCAAAGACCCGATGGCGCTGCAGCGCCTGAAGGAAGCGGGCGAAAAGGCCAAGATGGAGCTGTCGACGACCATGTCGACGGACATCAACTTGCCGTTCATCACGGCGGACGCCGCCGGCCCCAAGCATCTGCACTACACGCTGTCGCGCGCCAAGTTCGAGCAGCTGGTGGATGACCTGATCCAGCGCACGCTGGCGCCGATGAAGCAGGCGCTCAAGGACGCCGGCCTCGAGCCGAAGGACATTGACGAGGTGCTGCTCGTCGGCGGCTCCACCCGCATCCCGAAGATTCAGGAGATCGTGAAGGGCTACTTCGGCAAGGATCCGAACAAGGGTGTGAACCCGGACGAAGTGGTGGCCATCGGCGCCGCAGTCCAGGGTGCGGTACTCACGGGCGAGCAAAAGGACGTCCTGCTGCTTGACGTCACCCCGCTGTCGCTCGGCATCGAGACGCTGGGCGGCGTGATGACGGTGCTCATTCCGCGCAACACGACGATCCCGACCAAGAAGACCGAGACGTTCTCAACGGCAGACGACAGCCAGACGCAAGTGGAGATCCACGTGCTTCAGGGTGAGCGGCCGTTGGCGCGCGACAACCGCACCATCGGCAAGTTCCAGTTGACGGGCATTCCGCCGGCTCCCCGCGGAGTGCCGCAGATCGAAGTCACGTTCGACATCGACGCGAACGGCATCCTGCACGTCCAGGCAAAGGACAAGGCGACCAGCAAGGAGCAGAAGATTCGCATCGAGGCCTCGAGCGGACTGTCTGACGCCGATGTCGACCGCATGGTGAAGGAGGCCGACAAGAACGCGGCGGACGACAAGCAGAAGCGGGAGGAGATCGACCTCCGGAACCGTCTCGACTCCATGACGTATGAAGTGGAGAAGAACGCGAAGGAGTGGTCCGATCGACTGCCGCCGGAACTGAAGACCAAACTGGAGGCGTCCGTGGAGCGGGCACGCAAGGCACTGCGTGGCGATGATGTAGCGGAGATCAAGGCGGCGCAGGAGGACCTCTCCAAGACGTTCGCCGAGGCGGGCCAGTCGTTCTACGCACAGAACAAGTCGGAACCGCCCGCGGGCGACGCCGGCACGCCGGATGGCGGTCAGCCCGATGCCAAGCCTGACGCCAAGAAGGAGGACGTCGTCGAGGCGGACTACGAGATTGTGGATGAAACCAAAAAGACGTGACCGGTGACCAATTGTTGAACCGCCCCAAACGGAGTAGCGTGTATCCATGAGTTTCAGATTTCGTCTTACGTTGATCGCCGCGGTGGCAGTCGCGTTTGCCAGCGGCCTCGTGTTCGCGTCAGGCTTCGACCTGACCAAGCTCAGTTGGGCGCAGGCCCGAACGGCCCTGGCGGCCAAGCCGATGACAGCGTCCGTGAAGTCGTTGGACGAGACTGGTTCGGCGTTCGAAGCCATCGCCGAGCATGTCACACCGGCCGTCGTGTCGATCGAGGCCGAGCAGCTGGAACCACGCCGCGGCCAGACGCGCCGGAATGTTCCGCCGGGAATGGAGGAGTTCTTCCGGAATTTCGAGCAGCAGGATCAGCAACCGCGCACCGGCACGGGATCCGGCTTCATCGTCACGAAAGACGGCTACATCCTCACCAACAACCACGTGGTGGCCAACGCTGACCGCGTGACCGTGACGCTGCTGGACAACCGGCGGTTCCCGGCCAGGGTCATCGGCCGCGATCCGACGACGGACGTAGCGCTCATCAAGGTGGAAGGCAGCGACCTCCCGACGGTTGCCTTGGGTGACGACGAGACGATGCGGGTCGGACAATGGGTCGTGGCCATCGGCAATCCGCTCGGCCTCGACTTCACGGTCACCGCCGGCATCGTGAGTGCGAAAGGCCGCTCGCGGCTGGCACTGCCCAGTCCAGACGGATCGCCGAACCGCTATGCGATCCAGGATTTCATCCAGACGGACGCGGCCATCAACCCCGGCAATTCCGGCGGACCCCTGGTCAACATCCGCGGCGAAGTGATTGGCATCAACAGCGCCATCGCGAGTTCCACCGGGTTCAACGCCGGCTACGGATTCGCGATTCCGATTTCGCTCGCCCGCGTCGTGATGAACGACCTGCGCGAGTACGGGCGGGTGCGGCGCGCTTTGCTCGGCGTAACGATCGACGAGGTTTCCCCGGCGGATGCGCGCGCCGCGGGCCTCGCGGAGATTCGCGGCGTCAAGATCCAGTCATTCGAGCCGGCGGAGTCGAGCCCGGCGCGCAAAGCAGGCATGGAGGTGGGTGACGTGGTGGTCAACGCCGCCGGCCAGCGCGTGAACCGCGTGGCCGAGTTGCAGCGCGTGGTGCGTGGATTCAAGCCGGGAGAGGTCATCGACATCGAAGCCATGCGCTTCGGTGAAAAGAAGTCGTTCAAGGTGAGGCTAACGGAGCCCCCGGCCGCGGATGAGACGGTCGCGTCCAACGTCCGCGGCAACACGGAGCCATCCCGGCGCGACTCACGCAGCTACGACCGCTTGGGCATCACGGTACAGCCCGTGTCCGACGAGGTGGCCAGCGCGGCCAACGTGAAGGACGAGTACCGGCGCGGTCTCATGGTGACGGCGGTGTCTCCGCGCGGGCCGTCGTACCGGGAACTCCTGGCCAATGACGACATCATTATTCAGACGTTGCACCCCAAGCGCGACATCCGGTCAGCGTCGGACCTCGAGGCCGTGGTCAAGGCCGTGAAAGGTGGCGATGTCCTGACGCTCGTCGTCTACAGCATGCGCAGCGGTTCGACGAAGGTCGTCAACCTATCGCTGGACCAATAGGACAAGGCGCCTGAAGGTCAGAAGCCGGGCGCTGACCTCAGCGCCCGGCTTCTTGTTTTGCGGGAGTGGCGGAACTGGCAGACGCGCAGGACTTAGGATCCTGTGTCGCAAGACTTCCGGGTTCGAGTCCCGGCTCCCGCATGACTCGCCTCGCGTCGGCACACTGAAAACCGCGAGATGGGGTTAGTTTTCCAAGGTGAAAATCGAGATCAAGACGAAGAAGAACGAGGGCGTAGAGCGCCTGCTTGAGGTGTCCGTGCCGCTCGAAGAGGTGCAGCAGGCCGAGGAACTGGCCACCCGCCGCTACGCCTCCCAGGCCCGCCTGCCCGGCTTCCGACCCGGCAAGGCGCCGGCCGCGCTGGTGCGCAAGCGCTTCAAGGACGTCATCCGTCAGCAGACGCTGGAAGCGATTCTTCAGGACGCCTACCAGGAAGTCATCGCCCGCGAGCAGTTGAAGGTGGCCGCGACGCCGCACCTGCACGACGTGCAATTCGACGAGGGCAAGCCGCTCACGTTCGAACTCCATGTGGAACTGCGGCCCGACGTGAGACTCGCCCGGACCCAGGGCTTCAAGCTCACGCGTCCGCGGACGCCGGTGACCGACGACAGCGTCCGCGAGCAGATCGATCAGCTGCGCGACCAACGCGCCAACTGGACGCCAGTCACCGAGAAGGCCGGCCCGACCGACATGGTCACCGTGCTCCTGTCCACAGCCGACGCAACAGGGGAATTGCCGGAGGGCAAGGAGTACCGCCTGGTGCTGGGTGGCGGCCAGGCCATTCCCGGTATCGAAGAGCTGATCATGCGGCTCGCGCCGAACGAGACCAAGGAGGACAGCGTTCGATGGCCGGACGACTTCCCGGACGAGAACCAGCGCGGCAAGTCCAAGCCCGTGCGCGTCACGCTGCAGGAAGTGAAGCGCAAGGCGTTACCCGATCTCGATGATGCGTTCGCGCGCGAGGTCGGCGATTTCGACTCCCTGGCGGCTCTCACCAGTGCCGTGCGCAAGGACCTGGAATCGCACGCCGAGCGCGAGGCGGACGCCGGCATTCGCCAGCAGCTCGTCGACCAGATCGTGCAGGCCAACACGTTCGACGTGCCACCCAGCTGGGTGAAGCAGCTCGTGGATGGCTACATGCAGGCGTACCAGGTTCCGGAAGCTGAGAAGGACAAGTTCAACGCGGAGTTCCGGCCGGTCGCCGAACGCCAGGTTCGCCGCGACCTGATCATTGACACCATCGCCGAGGCCGAGAAGCTCTTGGCATCGGAATCGGATATCGATGACCGCGTCGCCGAAGTCGCCAAGGGTCGCAATGCGGACCCCGGCCAGGTGTATGCGTCGTTGCAGAAGGCGGGCCGCATCAAGGAAATCGAACGGGCAATCACGGAAGAGAAAGTCTTCAAGTGGTTGCTGGAGAGGAACACTGTCGAATGAACGAGTCACGAAAAACGAGTCACGAACCCATGTCCACGATCTATCCGCCCTACGTCATCGAACGGTCGAGCCGCGGTGAACGCAGCTACGACATCTTCTCGCGATTGCTGATGGACCGGATCGTCTTCCTGGGCACACCCGTGAACGACGACGTCGCGAACATCATCATCGCGCAACTCCTGTTCCTCACCGCGGACAATCCGGAACGGGACATTTACCTGTACATCAATTCACCGGGCGGCAGCGTGTCCTCGGGTCTCGCGATCTACGACACTATCCAGTACCTCAAGTCGCCGGTGAACACGATCTGCATGGGACTGGCGGCCAGCATGGGGGCGTTCCTGTTGTCGGCGGGCCGGAAGGGCAAGCGGTTTGCCCTGCCCCATTCGCGCATCATGATCCATCAACCGTCGCAAAGCGGCGGCGGCGGAAGCGCGTCGGAAATCGAGATCCAGGCGAAGGAAATCCTGTATCTCCGCTCCAAGCTCAACGAGCTCATGGCCAAGCACACCGGCCAGCCGGTGGAGCGGATCGAGAAGGACACGGACCGGGACCGGTTCATGTCGGCGGACGAGGCCAAGACCTACGGGATCATCGACACCGTCATTTCCAACCAAGCCGAGATCGTCAGCGACCAGGTTATCAAAGCGCAGGCGGAGAACCGATAACTGCAGAGAGGAGAGAGGAGAGTGGAGTAGCTTCGGCCTCCCCTGTCCCCCCTCCTCTCTCCTCTCTCCTCTCTCCTCTCTCCTCTCTCCTCTCTCCTCTCTCCTTCCCGAATAACCTTCAAACCACTGGGTCGTCTCCATTGACCACCCCCGAGAACGGGTCTTTATTCCAATGAGCCCCCGAGGGCGTGGGCCGTAGCGGCCGGCCGTCTTTAGCAGAGCCAAGTCATGTCGCACGACAAACATCTGCGCTGTTCGTTCTGCGGAAAGTCGAAGGACTCGGTCCGGAAGTTCATTTCGGGCCCGTCCGTCTACATCTGCAACGAATGCATCGCGCTCTGCAACGAGATCCTCGCGGAGGACGAAGAGCGCGAGGTTGCTGAAGCGATCACGCAGGTCCCGACGCCCCCCGAGATCAAGGACGTCCTGGACCAGTACGTGATCGGCCAGGAAAAGGCCAAGAAAGCGCTCTCGGTCGCGGTCTACAACCACTACAAGCGCATCAATTCGTCCTCGGTGCAGGACGAGGTCGAGTTGGACAAGAGCAACATCATGCTCATCGGGCCCACCGGCGTCGGCAAGACGCTGCTGGCCCAGACGCTGGCCCGGATCCTGGACGTCCCTTTCACCATCGCGGACGCCACCACGTTGACCGAAGCGGGCTACGTCGGCGAAGACGTCGAGAACATCCTGGTGCGCCTGCTTCAGGCCGGAGACTTCAACGTCGCCGAGTGCGAGCGCGGCATCGTCTACATCGACGAGATCGACAAGATCGCGCGCAAGTCGGAGAACCCCAGCATCACGCGCGACGTGTCGGGCGAGGGCGTGCAACAGGCCCTGCTCAAGATCCTGGAAGGCACGGTTGCGTCCGTCCCGCCCCAGGGGGGACGCAAGCATCCGCAGCAGGAATACATCCAGATCAACACGAAGGACATCCTGTTCATTTGCGGCGGCGCGTTTGACGGCCTGGAGAAGATCATCGAGGCCCGCACCGGCCGACGCCAGATCGGGTTTGCGGACTTGACCGATGACAAGCCGGCGGAGCGCAAGAAGAATCCCTTCGCTGAAGTAGAGCCGGACGACTTGCTGCGCTACGGCCTGATTCCGGAGCTGGTGGGTCGCTTGCCGGTCGTTGTGGCGCTCGAATCGCTGGACGAGGGCTCGCTCGTGCGAATCCTGAAGGAGCCGAAAAACGCACTGACGAAGCAGTACCGAAAGCTGTTCCAACTCGAGGAAGTCGAACTCAACTTCGACGAAGCCGCGTTGCGCGCGGTGGCGCAGAAAGCGCTCAAGCGCGGCACGGGCGCGCGCGGTCTCCGCGCTATCGTCGAGGAGATCCTGACGGACGTCATGTTCGATCTACCGACGCGCGAGGACGTCGTCGAGGTGCGCGTCACCGAGAGCTCCGTCCTCAACCCCGGCACGCAGCCGCTCCTCGAGATTTCGCCGCAGCGCAAGAAGAAAGAGGCGTGACGCGCGGCCGACGGGAGGGCGCCACCGGCGCCGGCCCGGACACGGGCGGTTCGCGGCTCCCCGTCCTGCCCCTGCGCGACGTGGTGTTCTTCCCCCACGTCGTGATGCCGTTGGTGGTGGGTCGTGCAGCGTCGCTGGCGGCTGTCAACGCGGCCTCCGCCGCGGACGGCCGGCTCTTTCTGGTGTCGCAGCGCGACGGCGACGTCGCCGAACCGAGCGCCGGACAGATGTACCGGGTCGGCGTGGTGGCGCGAATCAACCAGCTGACACCGCTCGGCAACGGCAGCACGCGCGTCCTGCTCGAGGGTCTGCACCGCGGCAAGGTTACGCGTTACGTGTCGCAGAGCAGCCACCTGAGCGCGGTCATCGGTGCGGCCGGCGCGACGCCGCCGGCGGACACTCCCGAACTCCAGGCACTGGCCCGCAGCGTCATCACGACGTTCGAGGAATACGTGGCCCTCCAGCGCCGCATTCCGCCGGAAGTCGTCACGATCGTCCAGGCGGCCGAGGGCATCGAGCGCCAGGCGTACGGCATGGCCGCGCACCTCGCCGTGAATCCGGAGACGCGCCAGCGCCTCCTCGAAACAGACATTCCGGAACCCCTGCTCCGCGCGCTGATTGACGTGCTGTCCGCCGAGAACGAGTTGCTTCGCCTTGAGCGGAAGATCGACGAGGACGTGCGCGGTTCTTTGTTCCAGAACCAGCGCGAGTTCTATCTCCAGGAACAGCTCAAGGTCATCCATCGGGAGTTGGGCCACGATGACGACGACCTGGCCGAACTCGACGCGCAGGTGGAAGCACGCGGGCTGCCGGAGGCCGTGAAGGCACGCGTAGCACGCGAGATCCGCAAGCTGCGCCGCACGTCGCCGCTGCATCCGGAGCACACCGTCTCGCGCAACTTCGTGGACTGGATCCTGGCGCTGCCGTGGAGCACGCGAACGGATGACATCCTGGATGTCGCGCACGCGCGACGCATCCTGGACGAAGACCACTATGGCCTCGAGGACGTGAAAGACCGCCTCTTGGACCACATCGGCGCGCTGGCGCTGGCCGGCAAGCTCGAAGGGCCGATTCTGTGTCTCGTCGGGCCGCCGGGGGTGGGCAAGACGTCGCTCGGCCGGTCCATCGCCCGCGCCATGGGCCGCAAGTTCGTGCGCATGTCGCTGGGCGGCGTTCGCGACGAGGCCGAAGTCCGCGGCCACCGCCGCACCTACATCGGGTCAATGCCGGGGCGCGTCATCCAGGCCATGCGCCGCGCCGAGACTGTGAACCCGGTGATGCTGTTGGACGAGATCGACAAGCTGGGCCACGACCATCGCGGCGATCCGGCCAGCGCGTTGCTCGAAGTGCTGGACCCGGAGCAGAACCATGCCTTCAACGATCACTATCTCGAAGTCGACTACGACCTGTCGCAGGTGCTGTTCATCACCACCGCGAACTACTTGCCGCAGATTCCGGAGCCGTTGCGCGATCGCCTGGAGATCATCCGGCTCTCGGGATACCTGGACCAGGAGAAGGTGGCGATCGCGCGCCAGTTTCTGGTGCCGCGGCAGTTTCGCTCGCACGGACTGACGCCCGAGGAGACCGCGTGGGACGCCGATGCACTGCCCGCGATCATCCACGGGTACACTCGCGAAGCCGGCGTCCGCGACCTGGAGCGCCGGATCGCGCGCGTGGCACGCAAGCTGGCGCGGCGCCGAGTCGAACAGACAGGCGCCACGGATGTCGTGCGCGCGGCGGATCTCGCGGTCCTCCTGGGCACGGCGCCGCACGATCCGTCCGACCTGGTGCTGGAAGACCGCGTTGGCGTGGCGAACGGACTGGCCTATACGAGCGCTGGCGGCGAGGTGCTCGAAATCGAAGTGAGCACGGTTGCGGGTCGGGGACGGCTGCAGCTCACCGGCACCCTGGGCGAGGTGATGAAGGAGTCCGCCAGCGCGGCGCTGAGCTACGCGCGCTCGCGCGCCGACGCGATGCGTCTGGAGCATGAGTTCCACAGGACGCGCGATCTGCACATCCACATCCCGGCCGGCGCCACTCCCAAGGACGGCCCGTCGGCCGGCATCGCGATCGCGGCAGCCATCGTCAGCGCGCTCACGGGCGTCGCGCTCCGTGGCGACGTGGCGATGACGGGCGAGATCACGCTGCGCGGTCGCGTACTTGCGATCGGCGGCTTGAAGGAGAAGGCGGTCGCGGCATTGCGAGCTGGGGTTCGCCACGTCGTGATCCCGTGGCAGAACGCGCGTGACCTGCCCGATCTCCCGCCGGAAGTGCGCGACGGGCTGACGTTCCATCCGGTGCGCACGATGGACGAAGTGCTGACCATTGCGCTGGCCGGTAGCCGGGCGATACCGGCGTTCGCCGGCGACGCTCCCACCGCGGCGTCCCTGGCCCAGTAGGACGCGTCCGTGCCCAACCCGGTCCGGGATCCGTTGGTCATCAAGCATCTCGAGTTCCTGGGAGGCTTGGCCGCGCCCGGCGGCTGGCGCCCCGAGCATTCCCTTCCGGAAGTCGCGTTCGCGGGCCGATCCAACGTCGGCAAGTCGTCGCTGCTCAACAAACTCGTGCGGCGAAAGAAGCTCGCCCGCGTGAGCAACACGCCGGGACGGACGCGCGAGGTCAACTTCTTCCAGGTCAATGACCAGTTCGTGTTGGTGGACCTGCCCGGATACGGCTACGCGCGCGTTTCGAAGGACACGCGGGCGGCGTGGAGGCCGCTGATCGAAGGCGTGCTGCGCGGCAGCCCGGGCCTTCGCGGCATCGTGCTGTTGCTCGACGCCCGGCACGAGCCCAGCCCCGAGGATCTGCAAATGCTGGAATTCCTGGCCGAGCTTGGCACGCCGGCCATCATCGTGGTGACGAAGGTGGACAAGCTCACCAAGTCCGCGAGGGATGCGCGCCTGGCGTCACTCGCGGCGCAAGCCGGCATCGAGGCCGACCAGATGATTCCGTTCAGCGCGGTGACCGGTGAGGGGCGCGATGAACTGGCCGAAGCGGTAGTTGCGTTGGTGACGCAAACGACGGATACCTATTAGCCCATGGCCTTCCTGCCGCTGAAGAAGATCGACGAGCCGAGAGTCGAGGGTGCCGGCCGCGCGTGGGTTGAGGAGATCGCCGCCGCGCTGGGGAATTCCAGGTGCGACCGCGCCGAGTTATGCCGTCAAACCCTGACCGACCTGACGTTTCCGGAGTACGCGAGCAATTGGGAAACAGCGGTCAACGACCCGAAGGTTCCCCCGGGTACGCGACTGGCACTGGCCAGCACCGATCCTCGCAACGTCACGCTCGAGCCGGAATACTACGGCGACTGCGACAACGAGAAGTTCCAGCGCGTGAAACCACTGCTGTGGCTGTGGTACTCGTTCGATCGCACGGTAGCCGGTGGGCAGAATGTGTGGCTGGGCGTGCTGCTGAGACGCGCGTTGGCACCTCACATCTTCAAGAGGTGCGGCGGGAACTTCAAATGCTTCCAGAACACCGAGTTCTCGTTCGGGTACAACATGGAAGTGGGCGACGATGTCGTGGTCCATCGCCACGTGCTGCTCGATGATCGCGGCGGCATCCGACTCGGCAACAAGGTTTCGATCTCGGACTACGCCAACATCTACAGCCATACGCACTCGATCGTTGAGCAGCGTGACGTCACGAATGCGACGACGGTGCTCGAAGACGGCGTGCGCATCACCTACCACGCCACCGTACTGGCCGGCGTGCACGTCGCCGAGAACGCCATGGTGGGCGCGATGGCGCTGGCCACCAAGGACGTGCGACCCTACCACGTCTACGTCGGCATCCCGGCCAAGAGTGTGCGCGTGAAACCGAACGCGCCGGAACTCAAGGAGAACGTGACCAAGACGGCGCGCGAGCGCGGCACGGATTAGTTGTCGGCCGCCTAGAGAACGCGAAGCACGTCCTCTACGGGGCCCGCGTTGCCGTTCGAAAGCAAC
>JBBTFS010000091.1:0-6647 GCA_038060705.1 Gemmatimonadota bacterium | reverse complement strand
TTAGCGTTCAGATGCGATAATCCGCAGGGGGTAGGCGGTTGAGAGCACTTCTCGTAGAAGACGATCAGACAATGGCCCTGCTCACCAAGCAAGTCCTTGAGCAGGAGGGCTTTGCGGTGGACGTAACCGGTACAGGCAATGAGGCGCAAACGCTCGCGTTCGTCAACGACTACGACGCCATCGTCCTCGATCTCGCACTGCCGGATCGCAACGGGCTGACGGTTCTCCAGGCACTGCGCAAGGAAGGCAAGACAACGCCCGTGCTGGTGCTCACCGGCACCAAGGAATCGGCCACCACCGTGCGCGCACTGGACACGGGTGCCGACGACTACCTCACCAAGCCAATCGTCATCGAGGAATTCCGCGCGCGGATGCGCGCCCTCGTCCGCCGCGGCGGTGCCAAGCGCACCGAACAGATTGCGTGCGGCAACGTGGTCGTCAATCGGCTGACGCGCGAAGTCGTCGTGGGCGGCAAGCCGTGTAATCTCACCGCCAAGGAGTACCAGTTGGTGGAACACTTCATGCTCAACCGCGGCGTGGTGGTGTCGCGCGCGGAGCTGTTGGAAAAAGTCTGGGACATGCACTTCGACCCCGGCTCCAACGTGGTGGACGTGCACGTCACTCGGCTGCGCAAGAAGCTTGACGGCTGCAGCGCAGACGTGAAGATCGCGGCCAAACGCGGCATGGGCTTCATCCTCGAGGCGCCGTAGTCATGCCGACGATGCACGACACCGGCGTGGCCACGTCGATCCGCGCGCGCGTCGCGTCGCTGCGTCCCGATTCACCGCGCCAGTGGGGCAAGATGAGCATCGACCAGATGCTGTGGCACGTGAACCTGCCACTGCGCGAGAGCCTGGGTGAGTATCCAACGCCGGCGCCCAACGTACCCCTGCCCAAAGCGCTCTTTCGCTGGATGATCCTCACGTTTCCGTGGGGCAAGAGCGCGCCGACTCGGCCCGACATGAAAGTCGTTGGCACGCGCTACGATTTCGAAGTCGAGAAGAAAAGTTGTCTCCACATGATTGATCGGTTCATGGCGCGGCCCATGGATGGACCGTGGCCCAGGAGCGCGAACATGGGCGAGATGCAGGGCAAGCACTGGAGCAAGCTGCACTTCAAGCACCTGGACCATCATTTGAGGCAATTCGGAGCCTGATCAGTGGCGAGCAGGCCAGCTCGCGGTGTGGTGTGCCTCCGACCGCGGCGCCAGCTCACCCCGCCCCGCCGTGAACTCTTTCCACGATGTCGGGCTGAACTCGTTCGGCACTTCCTGCATCGTGATACAATTGTCCACCGGGCAGACCTGCGAGCAGAGATTGCAGCCGACGCATGCCTCGTCGATGATCTCCACCACCGGCTTGTTGCCGTTGGACGCGCTGCGGTCGTGGCGACGAATGGCCTGGTGTGCTCCGTCTTCACACGCGGTGTAGCACAACTCGCAGCCGATGCATTTGGCCTGGTCGATCGTGGCGATCAGGTGGTAGTTGAGGTTGAGGTCTTCCCACTTGGAGATATTCGGCACGGCGCGACCCCTGAAGTCCTCGAGCGTCGTGTAGCCTCGCTCGTCCATCCAGTTGGAGAGCCCGTCGCACAGGTCTTCGACAATCCTGAAGCCGTAGTGCATGGCCGCGGTACACACTTGCACCGTCGTCGAGCCCAGCGCGATGAACTCGGCGGCGTCGTTCCACGTGGAGATGCCGCCGATGCCAGAGACGGGGATTGTCACCTTGGCGTCGCCAGTGACCGCGGACAGGAGGTGCAGCGCGATGGGCTTCACGGCCGGGCCGCAGTAGCCGCCGTGGCTGCCCTTGCCGCCGACTGACGGGCGCGGCGCGAACGAGTCCAGGTCCACCCCGACGATCGAGTTGATCGTGTTGATGAGCGACAACGCGTCCGCCCCGCCCTTCACCGCGGCCCGCGCGATGTAGGTGATGTCGGTGACGTTGGGCGTGAGCTTGACGATCACGGGGATCGTCGCGGCTTCCTTCACCCATTCCACGATTTGACAGGTATAGTCCGGCACTTGCCCGACCGCCGCGCCCATGCCGCGCTCGCTCATGCCATGCGGGCAGCCAAAGTTGAGCTCGAACGCATCCACCCCGGTGTCCTGCGTGCGCTTGACGATTTCGTGCCACGCTTCGCGCTTGCTCTCCACCATGAGCGACGCGACCACGACGTTTTTCGGGTATGTCTTCTTGGCCTGCGCCAGTTCCTTCAGGTTGTCTTCAACCGGGCGATCGGAGATGAGCTCGATGTTGTTGAAGCCCACCATGCGCGTCTTGCCCAGGTCGATGGAGCCGTAGCGGGAGAACACGTTGATGATCGGCTCGCCGATCGTTTTCCAGACCGCGCCGCCCCAGCCTTCGTCGAAGGCCTTGGCCACCTGGACGTACGTGTTGGTGGGCGGCCCTGACGCAAGCCAGAATGGGTTCGGGCTTTTGATACCGGCGAAGTTCACGCTCAGATCGGCCATCGAGGTCACCTTGGAGGAATACAACTGCCTGTCCGGCACGCCGCAACCGACGGCGGCCTCGGAGTCACTGGCTGAGCAGCGCGTGAATGCGCTTTGCGGCCTGGACGCCATCCGCGGCCGCGTTCACGATCTCCGCGCCTCCGCTGCCACAATCACCGCCCACCAGCACTTTAGGATTATCGCATACCATTCGTGATCCGTCCACCCGCAGATCGAACATCTTGGCCAAGTCGGCGAGCGGCGTCTGGCCCAACGCGCGGAACACCTGGTCGCACTCGATGACGTGCGTGCTGTTGGCCACTTCCTTGAACGCGCGCTTGCCGTCGGCACCGGGCGCACCCAGCTCACTGCGCACACACTCGATGCCGGTGACCTTGCCGCTGCCGAGGATTCTCGTGGGCACGGTGTTGAGCCGGAACTCGCAGCCGTCCGTGCGCGCCAGTTCCTGCTCGTAGTTGTACGCGGACATGTCCTCCGCGCCACGACGGTACACGAGCGTCACGCGCTCGGCGCCAAGCCGCTTGGCCTGCGTCGCCGCATCAATCGCTGTGTTGCCGGCGCCCACCACCACCACCTGCCGGCCGATGGGCGTGCGGTTGTGCGGGTTGCTCTTCAAGTGCTCGATGAACGTGAGCGCGTCGCTGACGCCGGCCAGTTCTTCGCCGGGGATCCCCAATCGGCGCGTCGCTCCGAGTCCGACCGCGATGAACACGGCGTCGAAGTTCTTCTTGAGATGCTCCATCGTGACATCGCGGCCCACGCGCACGCCCGGCTTGAACACCGCGCCCAGTTCCAGCACCATCATCGCCTCGGCCAGCGCCAGCGGCTGCCGCATCTTGTACTCGGCAATACCATAGGTATTGAGCCCGCCGGGCTGGTCGCGCTCCTCGTAGATGGTGACCTCGTAGCCAAAGCGGCGCAGGTCGCGGGCGCACGAGAGCCCAGCGGGCCCGGCGCCGACGATTGCGACCGCCTTGTTGACGGGCTTTCCAGGCGTGAACGGCTGGTATTTGTGCTGCAACGCCCAATCGGTGGCGTGACGCTGCAACAGCCCGATCCTGATCGGCTGCTCGTCGCGATCGTTCAGGACGCACGCGCCCTCGCACAGTACTTCCACCGGACACGCACGCGCGCACGAGTGGCCCATGGGGTTGGCGTCGAGAATCACCCGGGCGGACCCGCGCATGTTGCCGCTGGCGATCTTCTTGATGAACGCCGGCACATCGATGTGCGTGGGACACGCGATGGTACAGGGCGCGTCGTGGCACATCAGGCACTTGTTGGCCTCGAGTAGCGCCGCGTCGGTCGAGAGCGGCGGCGCGATCTCGGCGAAGTTCTCCGCCAGTTGCTCCGGGGAGAGGATATCGGACAGCGACCGCATGCCGCGGCTGGCGGTTTCTCCTTTGCTCACTGACCGTGACCCGTGACCGGTGACTCGTGACTCGATACCGCGCCTTTCGCGGAGAGCCTCATACCCAAGTAATAGACCGCGGCGGCGATGGCGAGGCCAACAAACCAGGCCCACTCATATATGGTGGTGGCGATCGGACCTGCTTGCATGACGCCAATGGCACCAAGGAAGCCGGGCAGGTTGGGCGCGATGCCGAGCACGAGCGCGATCATGGCGACCCAGTTGATGCCTTTGCTGTACTCGTACTGCCCGCCGCGGCGGTACAGGTCGTCCACGTCGAGCTCGCGCCCGCGGAGCACGAAATAGTCCACGATCATGATGCCGGCGATGGGACCCAGCAACGCGCCGTAGCCGATGAGCCACGCGAAGATGTACGCGGCCGCGTCGTTGTAGAGCTTCCACGGCATCATGAGGATGCCGACGACCGCCGTGATCATGGCGCCGGTCTTGAAGCGGATCTTGTGCGGGGCCACGTTGGAGAAATCGTTGGCCGGCGCGACGACGTTGGCGGCAAGGTTGGTGGTGAGCGTCGCGATGGAGAGGCCCAGCATGGATAGCACCACCACCATTGGGCCGCCGATCCTGGCCAGCAGCGCGATGGGGTCGGCGATGCGTGTACCAAAGATCACGACGCTGGCGTTCGTCACCGCGGCGCCGATGAAGGCAAATGCGGCCATGGTGCCCGGGAGACCGACGGCTTGGCCGACGATTTGATCTTGTTGCGAGCGGGCGAAGCGGGAGAAGTCGGGGATACTCAGCGCCATGGTGCCCCAAAAGGCCACTGCACTTGTTAATCCCGATCCGAAAACGCTACCAACGCCGGAGTTGGCGGTTGCGGTTGCCGCAGCGGTTGGGTTGGCCAACATCGGTGCCCAACCACCTGCGCGCGACCACGCCCACACGAGGAGAGCTGCACCAACAGCCAACAGGAACGGCGAACCCCAGGACTCCAGCAGTTTGATGCTCTCCATGCCGCGCATGACGATCCATACCTGGATCGCCCAGAAGAACATGAAACACAGGAATTCGCCGGTGCCCAGTCCGACGAACGCAGGCAGGACGTGCGGCAGCGTGGCGATGCCGGGCCACAGCACTTCAAGGAGCTTGAAGATCGCGAAGCCGCCGATCCACGTCTGGATGCCGAACCAGCCGCACGCGACCACCGCGCGCAGCAGGGCGGGCACGTTGGCGCCGAGTACGCCGAACGCGCTGCGGGCCATGACGGGGAACGGGATGCCGTACTTGGTGCCGGCGTGCGAGTTGAGCACCATCGGGACGAGCACGACGAAATTGCCGAGCACTACTGAGCCGACCGCGGCTTGCCAGGACCAGCCGCGGTCCACGAGTGAGGACGCGAGCGTGTACGTCGGGATGCAGATCGCCATGCCGACCCACAGCGACGCGATGTGGTACCACGACCACGTTCGCCGCGTCGCGTCGACCGGCGCCAGGTCCGGGTTGGTCAGTTTCGGATCGTGCATCGCGGCAGGGTGGATCGGACTACATCTCGCCCAAGGCCCGGTCGAGCCGCTTCATGGCGTCGTCCATTTCGGTCTTCGTGATCAGCATGCTCGGCGCCATGCGAATCACGTTACCGTAATGCCCGCCCTTGCCGATGAGCAAGCCGTGCTTCTTGGCGTTTTCCATGAGACGCGTGGCGCCCTTGGGTGACGGCGCCCTGGTCTTGCGGTCCTCAACGAGCTCGATGCCCTGCATCAGCCCCATGCCGCGCACGTCGCCGATGATTGGATACTTCTCCTGCATGGCCATCAGCGCCTCGCGCATCTGGCGGCCGCGTTCGGCGCTGCGCTTGGGGGTGTTCTCGCGCTTCATCACGTCCATCGTCGCTTCGGCGGCGCTCATCGTGATCGGACTGCCGCCGAATGTCGAAATGGTGAGGCCCGTGAACGCGTTGGCCACTTCTTCGGTGGCGATCGTGGCGCCCACCGAGAATCCGCTGGCGATGGACTTGGCGAAGGTCATGACGTCCGGCTCAACGTTCCAGTGCTCGATGCCGCACCAGTGGTCGCCGGTGCGTCCCCAGCCGGTCTGCACTTCGTCGCAAATGAAGATGCCGCCGTATTTGCGCACGATGCCGACGGCGATCTGGAAGTATTCCTTCGGTGGCGTGATGAACCCGCCGACACCGGCGATGGGCTCGGCGATGAATGCCGCCGGTTGGCCATTGGTCTCCGTGCGGATGAGTTCGTCCATGTCCTGCGCGCACTTGATCTCGCACGACGGATACGTGAGTCCCAGCGGGCAGCGGTAGCAGTACGGCGCCAGCGCGTGTTTCACGCCCACCATCTGCGAGGGCAGCAGGCGCCAACTGGCGTTGCCGCCGAGTGCAAGCGCCGTGAGGCTGCGCCCGGAGTAGCCGTAGCGGAGCGCGATTATCTCCTGCTTGCCAGTGAAGAGCTTGGCGACAAGAATGGCGGTCTCGTTGGCTTCGGTGCCGCTGGCAGTGAAGAAGCTTTTCTTGAGCTTGCCCGGCGTGATCCTGGCCAGCTTCTCGGCGACGTTGACGACCGGAGCCGTGGGATACAGTGAAGATGTGTGGCCCAGGTTTTCGATCTGCTGTTCTACGCGGGAAATGACGTCGGGGTGGCAGTGGCCGAGGCCGAGGGTGAGGATACCGCCAAACAGGTCGAGGTATTCGCGTCCGTCGGCGTCAGTTGCCCAGCAGCCTTCGCCTTTGGTGAGGACGATGGGTTCTTCGTAGTAGTTGGCGACGCAGGGGAAGAGGAATTCTTTGTGCTTGGC
>JBBTFS010000090.1:0-11861 GCA_038060705.1 Gemmatimonadota bacterium | reverse complement strand
TCGCCGCGACGTTCACGTACGGAATCTTGAGGATCCGTTCGAGGTGCCGGTTGGCCGCCTGCAGGTCTTCGCTCACGGTGCCGAGTTTGTCCCACCTCGCCCGGGGAATGCCGCTCTCCAGAAGGGCACGCATCTCCGCGCCTTCTGCCGCCTCCAGGAACAGCCCCGTGGGACCGATCAACTTCAGCGCGTTCCACTCGATCGGATTGTGGCTGGCCGAAAGCATCAGGCCACCGGCTGCGTGGTGGTGTTCCACCGCCAACTGGCACGTGGGCGTGGTCGTGAGCCCGATGTCGATGACGTTGGCGCCGACCGACTGGAGGGCCGACAGCGCGACACGGTGGAACAGCGGACCAGAGACGCGGCTGTCGCGACCAAGCACCACCGCGCGACCCGGCGTCTTGCGACACGCCCACGCGCCGAACGCCGCGGCATAGGTCGCAACGATCTCCGGCGTAAGTGCTTCGCCAACGCGTCCGCGAATCCCGGAAACGCTCACCACCAAGCCGGACTGACTCATTCGTTTGTATGCACGAGTGATCAAACCTACGCGTGCGGGTGCGCCCCGGCCAAGTGTGTGTCAGTATGTGGCTTACACGCGTCGGACGGACACGCCATCTGTGGGATTCGCGATTATCTTTTGACGTCCGCCCTAACCCGAGCCACACCATGACGCGCGCATACGACGAGGACCTCACACTCGGCTTTGGCACCCGCGCCGTGCACGCGGGCCAGCGCCCCGAACCTCTGGCCGGCGCCATCATGACGCCCATCTATCAGACCTCCACGTACGTCCAGGAGGAACTGGGAAAGAACAAGGGCTACGAGTACGCTCGCGGAAAGAACCCCACGCGCGAAGCGCTGGAGCGCAACGTCGCATCGCTCGAGGGCGCCAGGCACGGCTTCGCGTTCGCCTCGGGCATGGGCTGTGTGGACTCGATGATGAAGCTCTTCCGCGGCGGGGACCACATCGTCTGCGGCGAGAACGTGTACGGCGGTGTGTTCCGCTTGTTCGACAAGATTCTCCAGTTCTACGGGCTGGAATTCACCTACGTCGACACCCGCTATCCCGATCGCATCGCCGCGGCGATGCGGAAGAACACGCGCTGCGTGTTCGTGGAAACGCCGTCGAACCCAATGATGCGCGTGACCGACATCCGCGCCGCAGCCGACATCGCCCACGCGGGCAAGGCGATCCTCGTCGTCGACAACACGTTCGCGTCGCCAGTCTTCCAACGGCCGTTCGAACTTGGCGCGGACATCGTGTACCACTCGACCACGAAGTACCTCAACGGCCACAGCGACATGATCGGCGGCATTGCGCTTGTCAACGACGACGATCTCGCGACGCGGATGCAGTTCATTCTCAATGCCGCCGGCGCCGTGCCAGGACCGTTCGATGCATGGTTGGCGTTGCGGGGAACCAAGACACTGCACCTGCGCATGCGGCAACACGACACCAACGGCCGCGCCGTCGCCCGGTTCCTCGTGGACAAATTCGGCGCCGAGTCCGTCATGTACGTCGGCCTGCCGAGCCATCCCCAGTACGAACTGGCCAAGAAACAAATGTCCGGATTCGGCGGCATGATCAGCCTTGAACTCGGTACACGGACACGCGCGGCCCACGTCCTCAAGCGCGTAAAGATCTTCTCGTTGGCCGAGTCGCTGGGCGGCGTGGAATCACTCATCAGCCAGCCTGCATCCATGACACACGCCTCGGTCCCGCCCGACGACCGGGCCAAGCTCGGGATCACTGACGGGCTGATCCGCCTGTCGTGCGGTGTCGAGGAAACCGACGACCTTCTCGCCGATCTGGAGCAGGCCATCGACGGCCTCCCCTCGGCGCTCAGCACGGGGGTCCATACATCGGCCAAGGCCCTCCGGTGAGACACTTTCCGGGCATCGGTTCGTAGGGTGGGACATGCCTGATACCACGAAACTCACCGCCATTTCGTCGCGCGCCTGGGAACATCCCGCGGACCGTGCGGCGCTCAACGCTCTTCGCGCCCTGCCGGGCTTCGATGAGGTCCTGAAGCGAGTGATGGGCTTCCTGGGCGAACGCGGCGTGCGCCAGCTGTTCCTGGCCAACGCCGTTCGCGTGGGGCCGAATCAGCGACCCAAGCTGAACAAGCTGTATTCGGAGGTGCTGGAAACCCTGGATGCCCCCGAACGCTGGGATCTCTACGTCTCGCAGACGCCGGTGGCCAACGCGATGGCCGTGGGCTTCGAGCGCCCGTTCATCGTCTTCAACTCGGGCATGCTGGAGGTGCTGGACGAAGATGAGCGCCGGGCCGTGCTGGCCCACGAAGTCGGGCACATCATGAGCGGACATCCCACCTACACGACCCTGGCCATCGTCCTGCTCACGATCGGCTTCGCCAACATCCCGATCCTCGCAGGACTGGCGCTGCTGCCGTTCGAGCTCGCGCTGATGGAGTGGTACCGCAAGTCGGAGTTTTCGGCGGACCGCGCCGCGCTGCTCGGTACCCAGGACGTGCGCAAGACGCAGAGCGTGCACCTCAAGCTCGCCGGCGGCGCACAGCTCGACGATCCGATCGATCTCGACGCGTTCCTGGCGCAGGCCAAGGAATACGAGACGATGGTGGGTCCGTGGGACAAAGTGTGGCAGTTCATCAACACCGTGTTCCGGACGCACCCGTTTGCGACCGTGCGCGCCGGCGAACTGCAGCGGTGGATCGACTCGGGTGACTACAACAGGATCCTGAACGGTGAGTACCAGAAGCGCGGCGAAGAGCCGCCGCCGTATTCCAGGGACATCGAGGATGCCACCGGGTACTACGGCGGGCAGGCCCGCGAGGCGTTCACCACCGTGGGCGACATCGTGTCGCGCGCGCGTGAAGCGTTCGAACAGGCGTGGAAGTCCGGGACGAGTGGCACCAGCGGCAACGGTGGGAGCTCAGGCGGCGGTAACCCGACCGGATGAAGGTTCTGCTCGTTGGCGGCGGGGGCCGCGAGCACGCGTTGGCTTGGCGGCTGACACGAGATGACCCCGCAATCGAGATCATCGCCGCCCCGGGCAACCCGGGAATCGCAACGATGGCCGGCAAGACGCAGTGCGCGTCGGTCAGTACCAATGATATCGCCGGCCTGCTGGCGCTGGCCAAACGGCACGGGGTGAACTTCACTCTCGTTGGGCCCGAGGCGCCGCTCGCTGCCGGCATCGTGGACCGGTTTCGCACCGAGGGTCTCGCGATCTTCGGACCGACGCAGGCGGCGGCCGGGATCGAGACGTCCAAGGCGTTCGCCAAGGACGTGATGCAAGCGGCAAACGTGCCCACGGCGCGTGCCGTCATTTGCACCGACGCGATGAAAGCCAAGGCCGCCGCTCGCGAGTTCGGCGCGCCGGTCGTGATCAAGGCGTCCGGACTGGCTGCCGGTAAAGGCGTCATCGTGTGCGCGACGCTCGCGGAAGCCGACCGCGCGATTGACGACATGCTCGTCGGTGGAGTGTTCGGTGATGCCGGCGAAGAGGTGCTCGTCGAAGAATTCATGACGGGAGAGGAACTCTCCGTCCTGGCGCTTACCGATGGGGTCACCGCCCTGCCACTCGTGCCGGCCCAGGATCACAAGCGGTTGCTCGATGGGGACGCGGGCCCCAACACCGGTGGCATGGGCGCCTACGCGCCGGTTTCGATCGCAACAGCAACGTTGATGGAACAGGTTCAGCGCGAAATCCTGCGTCCCACCTTGGCCGAGCTGTCCGCGCGTGGGCGCCCCTTCACCGGGCTTCTCTATGCGGGGCTGATGCTCACGCCGACCGGCCCGCGCGTGGTGGAATTCAACTGCCGCTTTGGGGATCCCGAGTCGCAGGTCGTGTTGCCGGTGTCGAAGACCAGCGTGCCATTCGTGCAGCTCGTAGCCGCCATCGCGCGAGGCGAACGACTTCCCACCGGGGTCACGTGTACGGCCAACGGCGCGGCCGTCACCACGGTACTCGCGGCGCGCGGCTACCCCGAGCAGCCGGCCAAGGGTGACGTGATCACGATCCCCGCGGATCTCGGCGAAGCGCTCGTGTTCCACGCAGGAACTGCGACGAGCCCCGCGGGCGGCATCGTCAGCGCCGGCGGACGCGTCCTGGCGGTGACGGGCCTGGCCGGCACGATCGCCGAGGCCAAGCAGCGCAGCTTGGACGCAACCAAGCGAATCGAATTCGCCGGCCGCCAGTACCGCTCGGACATAGGTTGGCGCGAACTTCAACGGCATGCCGGAGCTGCCTGAGGTCGAAACCATCGCGCGGGACCTCGAACGCGAGGTCTCGGGCAGCATCATCACAGCGGTCGAAGTCACCAAGCGCGACGTCCTGCGGGTCGTCGGCGCCGCCGCGCTCAAGAGGCGCACCACCGGCGTGACCATCACGAAATGCTGGCGCCGGGCGAAGCTGGTGGTGATGGACCTGTCGTCGGGTGACCGGCTCGTGATGTCGCTGCGGTTCACCGGCGGCTTCTATGTGGACAGCGGGCAAGCCAGCGCGACCGATCTGCACTACTCCTGCGTGCGCTGGCGCCTCAAGGACAAACGCACGCTGCACTACATCGAAGTCCGCCGACTCGGCACGGTCTCGCTCATGAATCCGCGGCAGTTCGCGACGTACGTCGGCAGACTCGGCGTCGAGCCGCTGGAGCCGGAATTCACGCCCGACGTGTTATTCTCACTGTTGCGCGGATCACGACAGGCGGTCAAGAAGAGGATCATGGACCAAACCGCGGTGGTGGGCGTCGGCAACATTTACGCGAACGAAGCCCTGTGGCGTTCGCGGCTTGATCCGTCGCGCGCATCAAACAAGATCACACGCGAAGAATGCAACCTCTTGCACCGCGACATCGTGATCGTCCTGCGCCAAGCGCTGGACTCCCGCGGCACGAGCTTCCGCGACTACCGCGACGCGCTGGGTGAGCGCGGCAACTTCGGTCTCAAACTCGACGCCTACGGCCGCGAGGGCGAACCCTGCCACCGCTGCGGCGCGAAGCTCATCGGCACACACGAGATTGACGGTCGGGCGACCGTCCTATGCGCGCGCTGTCAAAGCTAGACCTCCGCAAGCCTCGGACCACCGAGGCCCGCGTGAAAGAGATGGAGGCGTCGGTGAAGGAGCGCGCTGAAAACCGCCCCGCGGTGTATCGCATGGTGGCCGCCGACGGCGAAGTCGTGTACGTCGGCAAATCCAAGCAGTTGCGCTCGCGCCTGCTCAGCTATTTCCGCGGCGTCTATCCGGACGACAAGGGCGCGCGGATCCTGCGTGAGGCCGATACGGTCGAGTGGGACTACGTACCCAGTGAATTCGCGGCGCTGCTCACCGAACTGCGTCACATCAAGCGCTATCGGCCGCGGCTCAACGTCTCGATGAAGCGCGACGGGCGAAATCTCTGCTTCATCAAGCTCACCGGCGGCGTGGCGCCGCGGCTCACGGTGGTGCGCGGACCCGGCAACGATGATCGCGCGCTGTACTACGGGCCGTTTCTCGGCGCCCAGCGCGTGGACGAATCGCTGCGTGAACTCTCCGATGTGCTTGGGCTGCGCGACTGCACGCTGGACAAGCAGATGAAGTTCTCGGACCAGGGCGAGTTCTTCAGCGGACCGCCACGCACGCCGGGATGCCTGCGATACGAGCTGAAGAAATGCCTTGGCCCGTGCATCGCCGCATGCTCATCCACCGAGTACGAGGATCGCACCAAGCTCGCGCGCGACTTCCTGGACGGCGAAGACGACACGCCGGTGGAAGTGCTGCGGGCTGAAATGGAGTTCGCCAGCAACAAGCTGGAGTACGAACGCGCTGCATCCTATCGCGACAAACTCAAGCGGCTGGAGGCGCTGCGAAAGGAATTTGGTCGCCTGCGCTTCGCCGTCGAGTCGCTGTCGTTTTCATACACGGTTCCCGGGCATGACGGCTCCGAGCGCGTGTACATCATCCGCCGCGGGCGCGTGCGTGCCGAATTGGACGCTCCGCGCAATGACGCCGATCGGTCGTCGCTGAACACCATGCTCAAGGAGATCTTCGGCGACTCGACCGCTGGCATGCAGGTGCCGTCGCACGAGATTGACGAGCTGCTGCTGCTGTCGAGTTGGTTCCAGCGATATCCGGACGAGCTGGCCCGAACGACGCCGCACGTGCGCGCTGGCTGACCGCCGCGACTATCGCGCGCGCGCGAGCGGCGCGTCGAACATCAACGAGACCTGCGCGGCGCGGCCGTCGCTCGGCCAGACACCCGGCCCCGGATAGAACGACGGCCGCTTGGTGAAGTAGCTCGCGTTGAGCAGGTTGTTCACGCCGCCACGCAGACGAACGCGGCTCGTCAGGCCGATCGACCCGTTGAGGTCCACGATCGCGTAAGCCGGCACCGTGCCGACGGCGCCCGTTGCGCTTGGCGTCTCAGTGTTCAGCGCGTCCGCGAAAGATTCTCCCACATAGCTCAACTGTGCGGACATGCTCATCCGGCCGGCGGCGAGGTGCAATCCGTTGCGCGTGATCAACTGCGGTACGACCTCCACCCGATTGCCCACGACGCTGAGGTTCGCTCCTGCCCAAGCGATCGTTCCCGCGGTGTACCTGGCGTCGAAAAGGGACGTGGCGGTGGACGCGCGGAGAACAATCCGCTCCGACGTCAGCAACGGGACGTCGGCGGAAAGCTCGATTCCGCGCGTCATGGACGTGCCGATGTTGGTCTTGAACAAGAAGGGTCCGGCGGAGTCGCTCAGCTGCAGCACACCGAACCGGTTCGCGATACGCATAGCGAATGCGCTGACATCGTACGTCACCGTCCCGACGACGCCGCGCTGCCCCGCCTCCACCGTCCATCCCCGCACGTCCTCGAGGTCCTTGTCACTGCGTTCGAGGGCGTTCGCGGGCAGCACGTCCTGCAGGATCATGGGGCGATACGCCTGGCTCCATCCGCCGTACGTCTCTGACCTCCGGGACCAGCGCTTCACCGTTCGCAAGCCGAAGTTCGGGTAGCGGTGATCCACCTCAGTCGGGACATCCGCCGGATCGTAGTACGCGAGCGTCCCCGTCATCTTCGTCTTCCCCAATTCCAGACGTATACCCGGAACAATCGACCACGTCGGCGTGATCTGGAGGTCGTTCTCAGCAAACCACGCGACGTTGTTCGTCTTGTAGTGGATGTCGCGGCGGAACGTGCCGGTCGAGAGCGTGAAGTTGGCGTCGGAGCCGGTGGTCCCCGTGCCCTGCTGACGCCGATGCAGGTCGTTGATGGACACCGCGAGCCCCGTCGAAAGCACCGAGCGCCGCGCGCCGAGCAAATAGGTGCGCGTCAACCGCAGCTCGGCCGTCTTGCTGTTGAAGCGATCGATGTCCACCTGACGGGTGGCCACGGCGCCGGTAGCCGTCAGCACCGTGTCCGGCTGGTTGGCGAACCCGACGAACTGGACGCTGGCGCGATCGCCGAACACGCCGGACAGCTGCGCCGTCAGTTTCGTGCGCCCGCTCGGTTCCCACGACGCCATCACGGCGGGGATTATGATGTCCGGATTGAAGTAGTTCCGCGTTCGTGTCGCCCGCGTGGGGTCTGACTTGAACATCGAGTCCGTAAGCGGTCCCGGAAGGCGGAACAGGTACATCGCGCGACCCGCCTGCACACGGAACTTGAACGTCTCCGTCGCCTGCCAGCTCGCGGCGAGGTACTGCCCGCCGGCCTCGGACCGACTGCCGTTGCGAAAGCCTTCGGAGTTTCGCACCTGACCGTACGCGTGAAACGCGACCGGGCCGCTCGACCCGCTCAGCGACGCATAGCTGCTGCGGAGGCCGAACGCACCCATGGCGCTGTTGCTCTCGAGCTTGAGACGCTCGCCGGGCACCGGCTCTTTGGTCACGTAGTTCAGGAAGCCCCCGAACTGTGAGCCGTATTGGAGGGCGGCCGTTCCACGAATCAGCTCGACGCGCTCAATCGCCTCCATCGGCGGGCTGTAGTGGCTCGCCGGGTAGCCGTACAGGTCCGAATTGATGATCACGCCGTCCTGCCGGACGTTCATTTCCCAGGAGCGGTGCGCGTCGAGGCCGCGCGTGGAAACGTTGACCTGGTTGCCCGAGCCATCCATATCGTACACGAACACGCCCGGCACGCGCGCGAATAACTGTCGCGCTGTTTTCTCGGCGAGATTGCCGTTCATTTGTCCAACCTGCACGACTTCACTCTTGGCGCCGACAGTCAGCAGGTTGCCGAGGATGTCGTCGGCAGGCCGCATGGAGCCCGGCACCGGCTCACCGCGCACGTCGAAGGCTTCCAGCGCGACGATTCGCGCCCGGAGCACAAAGTCCGCGTCCACGGTGGCGCCGGAGTTGATCAGCACGCGCCGCGTCACCGACGCGTGTCCGGTAGCGGCAACGTCGACGCGATGAAAGCCGGACGTAACGCGTTCGATCCGGTAGCGGCCGTCGGCGCCGGTGGTGGCAGAAAGCTCCGTCTGCGCGACGTGTACGGATGCTCCCGCCATCGGTTCGCCCTGCCCGTTGGTGACCCGCCCTGCGAGCACGCCCGTTTCCTGGGCGAAGAGCGGCCGCGAGAGCAGCACAACCGCGCCGATGGTCATGGCGCCGACATGAAGTGTACGAAGCAAACGAAGCGTCACGCGCGACTCCGGTCGAATACGTTCATCCTACGTTCACAATTGAGATTTCTGTCGCGCCGAACTGGGAATCTCGCCGGAGCTAGAGTTCGACGAAGTCGATTCTGACAGTCCGATCCTTGCCGATCGTCATACGCGCGACGCTGGGACGGGCGTCGAAGCGTCGCTGGCCTGCGGCGCCTGGATTCACCGCCCAGCGGCTTCCCCGCTGTTCCGCGGCCTTCCGGTGCGTGTGGCCGTAGACCACCACGTCCGCGTCGTACTTCTCGAGCAACTCGTCCGGCGTTGGAACTCCGAGCTCGTGGCCATGCGTGACACGAATGCGGAGTCCGTCCCGTGTCACGTCCTGATACTGCGGGAGTTCCTTCGCGTCTACTGGGTCGGTATTGCCGCGCACCGCCAGAATCGGCGCGATGGTGGACAGTTCGGCCAGCACACCCTCGCCCACATCGCCCGCATGCAGGATCAACTCCACGCCCTTGAGCGCCTCGAACACCTTGGGCCTGACCAAGCCGTGGGTGTCCGAGATCAGGCCGATCACGCCCATCGCTTCGACAGCGTGTGGTCCACGCCCAACTGGTCCAACACGCGAGCAACGATGAAGTCCACCAAGTCGGAGATCTTCTCGGGCTTGTTGTAGAAGCCGGGCGCGGCCGGCATGATGACAGCTCCCGCCTGCGACAGCCGCAGCATGTTCTCGAGATGAATGGAACTGAGCGGGGTCTCTCGCGGCACGAGGATCAGCGCGCGCCGCTCCTTGAGCATGACATCGGCCGCGCGCTCCACCAGCGAACGCGACGCTCCGATACTCACTGCGGACAGCGTGCCCATGGAGCACGGGCAAATCACCATACCCGCGTTGCGCGCCGAACCGGACGCCGGCGCGGCGCCGCGATCGGCGTCGTCGTAGACCGTGACCAGGCGACGCCAAGCGTCCGCGCCAACGTGCTTCTTGAGCGAATCCACCGAGTCGATGTCCATCTCGGTGCGCAGCAGCCGCAGGCCGTGCGATGTCACGATCAACCACACCTGGCGATCGGCCGCCAGTAACTGCTCCAGCAACCGCACGGCATACGGAGCGCCGGACGCGCCGGAGATCGCAACGACGATGGGAAGTTCTTCGCGGGGCAGCACGCTAGCGGGGCCTCATGTTCCAGAAATATGGCGACCGCAGCACCCGATCGAGCAGCACGAAGAAGAAGAACGTGATGCTGATCATGCCGTTCATCATGAAAAACGCGGCGTCGAGCTTCTTGAGGTTGCCGGGCGCCACCAGCGAGTGCTCGTACAGCAGCAGGGCTGCCGCGGCGGCGACGCCAATCCAGTACCAAGGCCCGCCGTTCGTCGCCACACCCACCACCGCGAGCGCTGCGATACTCAGCAAATGGAGCGCGCGCGCCACCATGATGCCGCCGGACTCACCCATCACGGCGGGAACGGACAGCAACCGATGCTCGCGGTCGAACTCGATGTCCTGAAGCGCGTAGAAGATGTCGAAGCCCGCCACCCAGCCGGCCACGCCAACCGCGAGCGCAATCAACATCCACCACGGGCGGCTCCAACTCCCCGTGACGGCGAGGTATCCGCCCACCGGCGCGATCGCCAGCGACCAACCAAGCACCACGTGTGACCAGCGCGTGAACCGCTTGGTGAAGCTGTAGAAGAAGATCCAGGTGAGCGCCACCGGCGACAGCTTGAAACAGAGCGTGTTGAGCTTGGCCGCCGCGAAGACGAACAGCGCTGACGCAAGGATCACCGCCACCCACGTCTCGCCCACCTTGAGCACACCGGCCGGCAACTCCCTGCTCGCCGTGCGCGGATTGCGTTTGTCGAACCCGCGATCCACGAGCCGGTTGAACGCCATCGCCGCAAAACGTGCCGCCGTGAACGCCACGACAACCCAAAGGACGTCCGCGAGACGCAGGGGCCGCCGGTACGACGCCAGCACCACGCCCACCAATGCAAACGGCAGCGCGAATACCGTGTGCGGCAGTTTCACGAGATTCGCGTAGGCAACCAAACGCGACGCACCGCCGAACGTCTGACCCTCTCGGCGCTCGGCTTTCGGCTCTCGGCTTTCGGCGCCGGATCCCGAAGTCATTTAATCCCGAGCTTCGACCACAGGGCATCCACCCTCGCCTTGGTGGCCGCATCCATCTCGATGAGCTTGGGCCAATCGCGCGTGAAGCCTTCCTCAGGCAGCTTCCGGGTGCCATCGAGGCCAAGTTTGGACCCGTACGTGAACGTCCGGCTCGAGTGATCCAGAACGTCCATCGGCCCCATCGAAAAGCGCGCGTCGCGCTCTGGGTCCAGGTTGTTCAATGCCACCCACCACGCCTCCTGCGTGTCCTGCACGTTCACCCAGTGATCCACCACAACGATCACCTTGGCCAGGCTCATCAGTCCCTGGCCCCACATCGCGTTCATCACTTTGAACGCCTGGCCCGGAAACTCCTTCTTGATCGACACAAACACGAGGTTGTGAAAGATCCCCTCGGCCGGCATGTGGTAGTCCACGATCTCCGGGACCGTGAGCTTGAGCAGCGGCAGGAAGATCCGCTCCGTGGCGTGACCGAGGTAATAATCCTCCATCGGCGGCTTGCCGACGATGGTCGCGGGGAAGATCGGGTCCCGCCGCATCGTAATCGCGGTGATGTGCACCTGCGGATAGAGATCGGCCAGCGAGTAGTAGCCGGTGTGGTCACCGAATGGGCCCTCGGTCACCAGCGCCTCAGCCGGATCGATGTAGCCCTCAATCACGAAGTCCGATTCGGCGGGCACCTCGAGATCGCACGTCACCGCCTTCGTCAGACGTACCGGCGACTTGCGCAGGAAGCCTGCGAACAGGAACTCGTCAATGGTTGGAGGCAAAGGCGCGGACGCGGAGTACATGGACGGCGGGTCCGCGCCGATCGCGATGCACACCGGCATCTTCTCGCCACGTTCGGCCATCTCGCGCCAATGCGCCGCGCCCACTTTGTGTCGCTGCCAGTGCATCGCCAGCGTGTCGCGGCCGGTCTGCATGACGCGGTACATGCCCACGTTGCGAATGCCGCGTTTGGGATCGCGCGTGATGACCATAGGCAGCGTGATGTACGCGCCGCCGTCGTCGGGCCAGCACTTCATCAAGGGCAGCTGGTTGAGATCCACGTCGCCGTCCTGCCACACCACCTCCTGGCACGCCGGCGAGCCGCTCGCCTTTCGCGGCGGGAACTTCGCCACCTCCATCAACCGCGGCAGCATCGCCAGCTTGGCGATGATGC
>JBBTFS010000089.1:7957-17896 GCA_038060705.1 Gemmatimonadota bacterium | reverse complement strand
CGCAAGAGTGTGCTGGCGACCGCAGGGACGTTCGGCCATCCTTCTTCCCATTCCAGGCACGCGGCGCTCGGCTACCCTGTACGCTGTACGCTGTACGCTGTACGCTGTACGCTGTACGCTGTACGCTGTACCTGACTCGTGGAGCGATGTCGCTGATCAGTGCCAAGGACCTCACGAAACACTACGGCGACGTGCACGCCCTCGACGGATTGACCCTGGACGTCGAACCCGGCATCGTCGGATTCGTCGGCGCCAACGGGGCCGGCAAGACCACGTTCCTGCGCATTCTGCTTGGCTTGCTGCGTCCCACCACCGGCACCGCGAGCGTGCTCGGATTCGACGTGCAGACGCAGGCGGTGGAAGTCCGCAAGCTGGTGGGCTACATGCCGGAGCACGACTGTCTCCCTGCCGACATCAGCGGCACCGAGTTCGTGGCGCACATGGGGCAGATGTCCGGCCTGCCGTTTGCCGCCGCGCGCGAGCGCGCCGCGGAAATGCTGCGGCACGTGGGGTTACACGAAGAGCGCTACCGGCTGATTGGCAGCTACTCCACGGGCATGAAGCAGCGCGTCAAGCTCGCGCAGGCGCTCGTGGCCGACCCCAAGCTCCTCTTGCTGGACGAACCCACCAACGGGCTGGACCCGGCGGGCCGCGACGAAATGCTGGAACTCGTCCAGCGCACCGGCCACAGCTTCGGCATCGCGCTGCTGCTGACGTCGCACTTGCTTGGCGAGATCGAGCGCGTCTGCGAGTCAGTGATCGCCATCGATGCCGGCAAGCTCCAGTACGCCGGCCCGGTGAGTGCGTTCACGAACCGGAAAGATGAAATCGTGGTCGAAGTGGACGATGAAGTGCCGGACTTCGCCGCAAAATTGCGTGCGCGGGGACTCGACGTCGCGGGCGCCGGCCTGTCGCTGCGCGTCACGCTCAAGGACGACTCAACCTACGATGCCGTCCGCGATGTGGCCGCGGAACTCAACGCCCCGCTGGCCAGGATGGAACTGAGCCGCCACAAGCTCGAAGAATTGTTCGCAGCGAAGATCGCGTAGTACCCTGTACCCTGTACCCTGTACCCTGTACCCTGTACCCTGAGGTAGTGAGTTGAGCTCGGCGATTTATGATTTGGGGTACCAGCGCTATCAGGGCGTCAAGCACGGTCGCGCCCACGCCGTTCGCACGCTGATGCTGTTCTCCCTGCGCGCGGCCTTCGGCATGGGCCGCGGCGAGCAGGCGCGCCGCGTGCCGATCCTGGTGGCCGTCATCGTGTTCCTGCCCGCGCTGGTGCAGATCGGCGTGGCCAGCGCCACGAACATGATCAACTTCATCAGCTACGCCAACTATCTCGAGTTCACGGGCTTCGCCATCGCGCTGTTCGTGGCGTCGCAGGCGCCGGAATTGATCGTCACCGACAAGAACAACGGGGCGCTCACGCTGTATCTCTCGCGCCCCATCAAAGCCACCGATTATGCGTGGTCCAAACTCCTTGCGCTCTGGGCTGCCACGGCGGTGCTGACGCTGGGGCCACAGCTGATGTTGTTCACGGCGCGTGTGTTTCTGCCGGCATCGCCCTGGACGGCGTTCAAGGACGAGTGGATGAAGCTCCTCCCCATACTCGGCGGTTCGATCCTGGTTGCGCTGTTCTTTGCGGCGGTCGCGCTCGCCTTGTCGTCGTTCGCGGTGAAGCGCGCGTTCGGCAGTGCGTCGGTCATCGCGTTCTTCCTGCTCTCGCCGGCGCTGTCGTCCATCACCCAGGTCATCTCCGTGGGCGCCATCAAGCGTTGGGCGGTGATGCTCAATCCGGTGACGGTGGTGAGCGGCTACTCCAAGTGGCTCTTCGAGATCGAAGCCAGCCGACGCTCCACCGTGGGACGGGCCGACCTGCCCGGCCAGGCGTACTTGTGGGTCATCCTTGCCGTGTCCGCAATCGCGATCGCACTGCTGTTATCGCGCTACCGGAAGAACGAGGCATGACCATCCCGCCGTCGGTCATCAGAGTCTCCAATGTCAGCCGCTGGTACGGAAACGTGGTTGCGGTCAACGACGTCACGTTCACGCTCACCGGTGGCGTCACGGGGCTGCTCGGTCCCAATGGGGCCGGCAAGACCACCATCCTGCATCTGATGGCCGGCCTGTTGCGCCCGTCTGCCGGTGACGTGCTCGTCGACGGCAAGCCCGCGGCCGGCGACCCGGATCTCTATCGCAAGGTCGGACTCATCCCGGAACGCGAGGCGGTGCACGACTATCTCACGGGCTTCGAGTTTGTGCGGGCGTGCGCGCGGCTGCACGGCTTGGCCGACGCGGACGCCGCCACTGTCCGGGCCATTGAGCTCGTGGACATGGCTGGTCCGATGAACCGCCGCATCGCGACCTACTCCAAGGGCATGAAGCAGCGCATCAAGGTTGCCGGCGCGATGGTCCACGACCCCGTGGTGCTGCTCCTGGACGAACCCTTCAACGGCATGGATCCACGGCAGCGCCTGCACATGCTCGAGGTGCTGCGCGACCTTGGCGCGCAGGGACGCGTCATCGTGATCAGCTCGCACATTCTCGAGGAGCTCAACGACCTCGCCACCAACATTCTGGTGATGGTCGCGGGCCGCCTGGCCGCGTCGGGACACTTCCGTGAGATCCGCCGCCTCATGACGGACCGGCCCCACACGTTCCGCATCCGGTCCAACGACGATCGCAAGCTGGCCGCCGCGCTGCTCGCGGATCGGTCCGTCTTCGGGGTGGAGCTCACGGGCGACGGCATCATGATCCGCACTGGGGAGCGCGGCACCCTCACCCGCAACATCGCCCGCACGGCGCGCGACTCCAAGGTCCGCGTCACCGAAATCCGTCCCACGGACGAATCGCTCGAGAGCGTGTTCGCCTACCTGGTGGCGCGATGAACGGCGCGCTCATGACCGTGGCGTGGCTCACGTGGCGCCAACTGTTCGCCCGGCGACGCGCCTGGCTCGCGGTCGCGATTGTCGTATTGCCGTTCCTGCTCACGTTCTTCTATCGCTTTGCCAGCGAGGACCGCGAGGGCGACCGACTCGTGTTCCTCATGAATCTCAACCGGGACCTCATACTCGGCGTCCTGCTGCCGATCACGGCGGTGATTTTCGGGACCACGGCGTTCGGCGGCGAAGTCGAGGACGGCACGCTGATCTACCTGCTCGTGCGCCCGGTGCCGCGCTGGCAGGTCGTGCTCGTCAAGTTCGCCGTCGCCGCCCTCGTGTCGGCGGTGATCGTGGCCGCGTCGGTCCTGCTGGCGTGGTTCGCGCTGCGCAACGCCGAATTGCCGCCGGCCTTTGCCAAGGGCTTCGTCACGGCAACCCTCGTCGGCGCTGTGCTCTACTGCGGCATCTTCGCCTATCTGGGACTCGTCACACGACGCGGCCTGGTGGTCGGCCTCATCTACACCATCGTGTTCGAGAATATCCTCGCGCGGAACCTGCCCGGCGTGAAGTTCCTCAGCGTGCGCGAATACGCCATTTCCCTGGCGCAGTGGGCCGGCGGCGACGCGGTGAAATGGCCCGCGCCGGGCGTGCCGATGACCACCGTGTGGGTGGCCGGTTCGATTATCCTGGCGATCGCGTTGGCGGCGACGATGCGACGGCTCGGCCGCTACGAGATGGCCGAGCGCCTCTAACGCCCCCGCGCACAAAGCGGACCAGCAGGTTGGTCTGTTTCGCGCGGTCCTGCTGCATCACCCAGAGTTTGTCCAGAGTGCGCGCCACGAACCGCGTGGGCCGCGGCACCGTCACCACACCCTGCGGCTCGCCCTTCGCGTCCACCACGAAGTACTCCGCGTCCTCGACGCGCGTCGATGGGCGGCGCACCGAAACCCAGACGGAATAGTCCAGCCCCACGGAGACAGACACCACCGGCGAATAGAACGCCGGCGTCAGCTTCCGAATGGTGTCCCGCACCTGCTCCACCGTGTATCGGCCAAACGCGCGTTGGCCGGCGACGATGGTGTCGATGCGCGCCCGCGCGATGCGCGCCGCCTCAACGGCGTAGCGCCGCGAGAATACCGTGTCGCCGTTCTCGTCGACCAGGGTGACGCGGAACGCGCCGCTGTCGGCTGACATTGGTGACACGACGGCCACCCGGAGGCCGTCGGTGGACACGCTCCAGGCGGTCTTCGGGTAATTCGGAACCGTGAGCCACTGCTTTTCGGTGCCGCTGCGCAACTGAAAGCGTCCGTCCATCAGTGGCATGCGCGCCACCGTCCGCAGGATGCGGCCGTCGCCGTCGATGCGCACGAGCAGCTTCTGGTTTGGATCGTGGCCCGGCGTGTCCAGCAGCCGGCGCGGTTGCGACGGCTCCACCAGAAGGCTGGCGTCCGCGTAGGCCGCGTGCCACGTCATGTTCGCGAAAAGCGGATACTTGCGACGATCGCGCCAGAACGGGCGCACCCACGACGGCCAACCGATGCTCTTCCTGACCGACCCGTCGCTCCCGACGAATGCCACCTGTTTGTAGATCGGGTCCAGCACCCAAATGGAGTCGCCCACCCACCCCCACTGCGTCACGATGAGCACGTCGCCGCCCGGCGCACGGCCAAGCTGCACCTTCCATGGAAGCTTCCTGAATGCGGAGTCGAAGGCGACCACCTCGCCGCGGAAGTACTCAGGTGCCAGCAGCATCCGTCCGTCCCGTCCCGCCAGGATCTGGGCGGGCCGCGGAAAGCCCAGCGCCTTGAGGTCAAAGGCGGTGTCCCGCACGAACGTGAGCGCGCGCCATTGTCCGGACGCCGGCGAGGCGCTCGCGCCGGTGGCCAGCGCGATGAGCGCAACGACACTCCGACTGTTCATGGCACCAAGTTAGTGTTTCCGGACGCACGCCGCGCCGGCGTCACCGCAGCGGATTCATCCACACCAGCACCGCACCGCAGTCCGCGAAGTCCTGATACTCCGCGGGCACGTCGCCACGCGTGCGCATCACTTCCAGCGCCATCACGTCACGCGCCGAGAGTTGGACCACAATGCTGATGTCGGACCGGCGCCCGTCGAGCCACACGGTCGGTCGGCATTCCCGGCCCCGCGTGTCGCGCAGCGCGAGGTTGAGCGCTGGGCTCGTTTCAAGCCGGGCGTACGACAGCGAGCGGAACACGGCGTCGAGTCGCGAGTCGCGAAACGCGCGCATCTGGCTCTGCGTCACGCGCGTGCCTTGACGGCGCCGTTGCCGGCCTGCCATGGCCGCGAGCGTTTCCGCGGTGCGATCATCAGCCGCGGCGCGCACCAGCACCGGGTCCAGCATCGTGACTTTGCGCATGTAGATGGACACGTCAGAGGTCGCACCGGGCTTGGCGTCGACCCGTACGCGCTGCGGTGCGTGGCCCAGGGCGCGCGCGTCGATGGTGCGCGTGCCGCCAGGAACCGCGCGAATCCGGAAACGGCCAGCCGTGTCGGGCGTGACGGACATTTCCGGATCGCTCAGAGTGACGATGGCGTTCCGGAGCGGCATGCCGTCCTGGTACTTCACGACGCCCTGGAGTTCGGCGCTGCCGCGCAAGGAGTCCGCGGTGAGATCGAGGGCGAAGTCGAGGATGGCCAAGCGGCGCTCCGCCGTCAGCACGTCAATCCGAGCAGTGCGCGCCGCACCGCGCTGGGCCAGCCCGGTGACCTCGACGTCGGGCATCACGCACGCACCGTAGCGCCCCGTGATATCGGTCGATGCCGTCGCCTCGCGCGGCGCGATCAGGACCGGCCGCCGATCCTTCCCGAGCTTCAACTCGATCCACGAGAGCGTCACGTTCGCGGAGTCCACCGGTTCGCCGGTGGACGCATCGCGGACGACGCCGGTGGTGACCGCGAGCGAGTCGCCGCACGTTTCGCCCACGAGCGTGCCAAACGACGGGCCGCCCAGGTTGGCATCCACCATCGATTCCGACCGGACCTCTACCATCACGCCACGAGGCTGGATGCCGATCGAGTCCAGCATCGGGTGGGTGAAGCGCACCAGGTGCTCGCCGGGCGGCACGCCACGCAGGAAGTACAGACCTTTGGCGTCCGTGCGCGCAGTCGGGCCGGCCGAGTCGATCCATACTCGCGCGCCGGCAAAGCCCGTGCCGGTGAGGCTGTCCGTGACGATGCCCGTGATGATACCCGGCACTTTTCGGGAATTCTCCACCGAGTCCATCACGAAGCGCATCCGTGGCGTCACGGTCATCGCCCCGCCACCCTCTTCGCGGTAGCCCAGCAGTTGGCCGCGCTGCGTCAACACCGGGGTGCGCAACACCCACTCGCGCGCAATCCAGTTGAAGGAGCCCAGTTGCTCGAAGCGAATCCGGCCGCCGGCGTCGCGCACTTCGGTTGGCGCCGGAAACCAGTACGAGAACTCGGCAAAACGCAGCAACGACGTCTCGATGTCGGCCCAGAGTACGCCTTGGACGTCGGTCACTTTGCGGTTCGGCGCCGGCGCGAAACTCAGTCCGATCATGCCGGCGGTGACGCCGCTGCCTGTCACGACATCAAGGCAATGATCCGACGCGAACTCGTCGGACAAGAGCACCTCCGCGTCCGGCGCCCGGAACACCGCCAGGCCCACGGAATCCATCACCACGAATCCGTTGCGCGAAAGCTCAGCACCCGAAGCGGTGCGGAACGGACGACTGCCCAGTGTTGCGCTGCCCGCTTTCGATTCAGAGACCAGGCCACCCGAGCGGCTCAACAGACGCTCGTACCGGCTGATAGCCAGCGGCTCCAGCGCTTCGATGCGGGTCCGTTCCACCGATACGAGCGCGGTGCGCATCGGGTGCCACAATGCCCGGGTGTGAGCGCGACCCGCGTCGCCCGTGCGGCACTCCGTCTTCGCCAGCGGCGCCGGCGGCGCCTGCGGCGCCTGCGGTGCACGCTGGGCCACCGCCGCGGGGAGGGACAGCGTCATCAACAGCAACACGCGATTGCGCATTCCCGTCATGAATACAAACCGGACATGACGGGCGCCAGACGCGGAACTGGCTACGAAATCCCCTCGAGCGCCTTCCGCAGCCGCGGCAACAGCCCCTGGATGTCTTGCACCGACACCGCGCCCACCGAGAGCCGGAACCAGCCGCTCCCAGCGGCTTCGCCAAACGCGCTGAACGGAACTGCCGCCAGACCGGCGCTGCGGAGCAAATAGGTGCGCACGTCGTCATCCGAGCGAAGCGTCGCGCCGTCAGCGTGCTTGCCGTGCAGCTGGAATCTCGCGCTCAGGTAGATCGCGCCGCTCGGGATCGCCGCATCCACGGGGAATCCCTTCCCCTTGAGCACCTTGAGCCCGTCGTGCAGCGACTGGAGCCGGCTCAGGACCTCGCCGCGCATCTTGCCGTGAAACTCATCGATCGCTTTGTCGTTCCCAAGCAGGTTGGCGGTTGCGACTTGTTCCGGCCGCGGCGCCCACGCGCCTACGTGCGTGAGAAAGTCCGCCATGGGTTTCATCACCGACGCGGGGCCCACACCCCAGCCCACACGCAGGCCGGTGGCCGCAAACGACTTCGAGATGCCGTCCACGTAGACGGTATAGTGCGCCATCTCCGGCCGCAGCATGATGGGATGCACGTGCTCAATTCCGAATGTCAGCATCCAGTACATCTGGTCGTACAGGAGATACAATGGACGGTCGCGGCCGGCGCGACGCTGGTTCTCCTCCAGCACCGCGTCGCAGATCTCCTCCAGGTGCTGGCGCGTGAACGCTGTACCGGTCGGGTTCACCGGCGAGTTCAGCACCAGCATGCGCGCGTCGCGCAGCCTGCTCTTGAGCATCGCGGCCGTCGGCAGGAACGAGGTGCTCGCGTCGCACGGCACCGGCACCGCGACGGCGCCGCTCATCTGGCTGTAGTACACGTTGTTCCACGACGGCACCGGATAGACGACCTTCTCGCCCGGATCGACGATCACCTTGTATGCACCGTAAATCACCGGGCGGGCGCCCGCGGTTATCACAAAACCGTCGTCCGCGGGTCTGAACCCAAGCCGACGCTCGCAGAAGGCGACCACCGCCTTGCGCAGCGCCGGCATGCCCGTGGAGGGCGGATAGTTCGTTTCGCCCTTGGTCACCGCCGCGATCAACTCGCGGGACAGCAGCTCCGGCACCGGAAACTCGCTCGGTGCAAAATCGCCGACCGTCAGGTTGCAGACCCGTTCGCCCTTGGCGATCAACTCGCGCACTTCACCGGCGATCTTGAGAATCGGCGAGCCGAGGAGGCCTTCGGTGAGCAGCGATCCCTTTCCGATATTTCCGCCGTCTGCCAACTGTGTTCGGCCGCCGCCTGACAGCGGTACTCGGCCGCCTTCGGCGGATTCCTGGTCTCGGCCGGCTTCGCCGGATTTGCCGCGGTCTGCTGGTGTGTCAGCGTCCTTGGTGCGGCTCATTTCAGATCCGGGTTCAGTGCGCACGATTGTGCCTGGGACAGTGCCGGCCGACCACAGAATGATATCGCGCGGGTTGCTCCGGAAAAGGGTAAGTTCTCGACGATGAACCTCTTCGTGTTGCTGGCGTTTCCGATCGTGACGGCCGGTACGGCAGTTCAAGGAACGCCATTGACGCGCGGCATGGTGGTGACGCGCTCCACGACGATCCGGCCGGGCACGTACCGCTTCAATTCGCGTTCCATCGACACCGCCCTCGTCGTGATTCGCGGCGACAACATCACGCTGAACCTGACGGGCGTTCATCTCGTTGGCGCCGGCGAAGACACCGATCCGGACGCGGCGGCCGGACTCGCGATTCTCGTGGACGGCGGCAGCAACGTCACCATTCGCGGCGCGCACGTCCGTGGATACAAAGTCGCGATCATGGCCCGCGGCACGCGCAACCTGCGCCTGTTGGACAACGACCTGAGCTTCAACTGGAAGCCGCGCCTCTACAGCGGCGTGGAGCATGAGAGTCTGGTGGACTGGCTGTCGTACCATCGCAATGAGAAAGACGAATGGCTGCGCTTCGGCGCCGCGATCTACCTGCGCGGCGTGAAGGGCGGCGAGATCAAGGGCAACACGGTGCATCAGGGCATGAACGGACTGTTGATGACCGAAGCCGACAGTCTGCTGGTCTGGAACAACGATTTCTCGTTCAATTCGGGCCTGGGCGTGGGCATGTACCGGTCGAGCGGCAACCGGATCCTGCACAACCGCATCGACTACAACGTCCGCGGCTACAGCGAGGGCTTCTATAGGAGGGGGCAGGACTCCGCCGGCATCCTCATCTACGAGCAGAGCAACGGCAACATCGTCGCGCACAATTCCGCGACGCACAGTGGCGACGGCGTGTTCCTCTGGGCCGGCCAGCACACCATGGACACCGGCGAAGGCGGCGCGAACGACAACGTCTTCTTCGCCAACAACTTCAGCTGGGCGCCCACCAACGCGATCGAGGCGACGTTCAGCCGGAACGTGTTCCTCGAGAACATCGCCATGGGCAGCGACTATGGCCTGTGGGGCGGCTACAGCTTCAGGTCACTCATCGCGGGCAACAAGTTCGGCCGCAATCGCATCGGCCTCGCCATCGAACACGGCCAGGACAACCGCATCGTCAACAACGTCTTCGACGGCGACACGACCGCGATCTACCTCTGGGCCAACAAGATCGAACCGTCCGACTGGGGCTATCCCAGGAAACGCGACACGCGCAGCCGAGACTATGTGATCGCGGATAACACCATCAAGCCAAAGCGTACGGCGCTGCGAATCCGCGATACGCAAGGCGCGCACGTGCAACGCAATTCCGTCACGGCCGACAGCACGCTCGTGGCCACCGGCGACACGGCCGGCTTCGTCCTGGTCAGCGACACCATGGGCCGCCCGGCGTACGACTTCACGTCATACGCGGTGCCCGCGATGGCCGGAGCGATAAACGCGTTCGTCACCGGCTTCGGCGACCTGCCCCGCTCCACCATCGTGGTGGACGACTGGGGGCCGTACGACTGGAAGTCACCGAAACTCTGGCCGGTGGACAGCACCACGGGCGCGA
>JBBTFS010000089.1:5444-7857 GCA_038060705.1 Gemmatimonadota bacterium | reverse complement strand
CCGTACGACTGGAAGTCACCGAAACTCTGGCCGGTGGACAGCACCACGGGCGCGACACTGCGCCTCCGCGTGCTCGCGCCGCGCGGCCAAGGCGACTGGCGGGTACTCCGCGCCCGCGGCGCCGCGCTGTCTCGTAATTCCGGCAAGGCCGGCGACGCTTTCACCGTGCGGCCGGCCGGCGGACCGGTGGAAGATTGGGATATCGCGCTCGAGTACCGCGGGCGGGCAACGCGCACACCGCGCGGCGCCACGCGGCCCGCCGGCGCCGGCTACATCTTCACCTATGCGCGCTTCGATCCCCGGGCGAAATGGGACGTGAAAGTCTTCGCCTGGAACGACAGCACCCATCCGCTCAAGGTGCCGGCGGCGTTTGATGAACTGCTGGCCGGGAAGCGCGACACCGCGGCGCTCTCGCTCACGGCATCGCGGATCGACTACATGTGGTATCGCCCGCGGATCGCGGGCTGGCCGGCCGAGAAATACGGAGTGAGCGCGAGCACGGAAGTGACTCTGCCGCCGGGGAAGTACTCACTGCGCACCATCAGCGATGACGGGATCCGCGTGTGGGTGGATGATGCGCTGGTTGTGGATTACTGGGGCGTGCACGAGAGCGAGGTCCGCGAAGTGCCATTGTCTCCGGGCAAGCATCGCATTCGCCTTGTGTATTTCCAGGATGGCGGGTGGGCTGAACTCAGGACTGAGATCATCAAGAAATAGTTGGCACCATTCTGCATCGTTTTGGGAGGCAGGGTACAGGGTGTAGGGTTAGGGTGTAGGGTGCAGGGTACCCCACCGCTCCGGTCATACCGCGATCTGATCGCGTGGCAGCGGGCGATGCAGTTGGCCGAGGCAGCTCGCGAGCTGGCCGCGGTCATAGCGCGGCGAGACGCCCCGCTCGCAAGTCAGCTCAGCAAGGCATCGGTCTCAGTGCCCGCGAACATCGCCGAGGGATACGGCCGTTCCGGTCGCGGCGAGTACTTGCACTTCCTCTCCATGGCCTCAGGATCGCTCACCGAGGTCGAAACCCACACGCTGCTCGCACAGCGGGCGAAGCTGGCTCCGGAGCAACTCATCCAGCGCGTCCTCTCGCTGTCTGATGAGACCGGCCGGATACTGCACGGCCTGCGACGAAGCCTGTCCCCGAAAAACAAAAAGGGTCCGAAGTGGCCTTCCGCGCGACGTGACGCGCAGTAACCCTGGACCCTACACCCTACACCCTAACCCTATACCCTGTACCCTGATCCCGGAGCTCGACGCCAGTCAAGCAAGGGTTCAGCAGGGTCTAGGAGCGAGATTCCTTTCCGCGCGCTTTGGCTCTCAGCCGTCTCTGGGCTGCTTCAGATTTTCTCTGACGCGCCTCACTCGGCTTCACATAATGCCGGCGGCGCCGCAGATCCTGAAGGACGCCCGCCCGCTGCACCTTCTTCTTGAACACGCGCAGCGCGGCTTCAATCTTGTCGCCCTCGGCGAGGTGCACTTCAACCATTCGGTCGCTCCGTACTGATGAAGAAGTGGGTTGGCCGCGCCGGGAAATCCCGGCGCGACCCGATACAGAGCTATCGCGCCATCTTGGTGACGTTCTCCGCGGCCGGGCCCTTGGCGGCCTGAACCATGTCGAACTCAACCTTCTCGCCTTCGGCCAACGACTTGAAGCCGTTGCCCTGGATGGCTGAATGATGAACGAAGCAATCCTTCGCACCACCCTCAGGCGTGATGAAGCCAAAGCCCTTCTGATCGTTGAACCACTTGACTGTGCCAACTGTACGCATTTCCCAACTCCAATGAATGTTTAGCGTCGTCAGAGTCCGGATTTGCCGTACCGCCGACTAGCCACTTCGTGGACTTCCCCCACGTGGGATTGCAACCGCACCCAAACAAAAAGGGGCCCGCGAACTGCGTGGCCCCTGTTTACTGAGCGTGTGTCGCTGGGAATAACCTAGCGCAAACGCCCAGAATATCAACTCTTGCTCTTCACCCGCGGGCGGCGGCTGGCGTTCTCGCGCAGCGTGCTGTTCACCGACGACACCGCGCTTTTCGCCAGTTCGGGCGACTTGTACGCCTTGCGGCTGTTCTTCCCTTCGCGTCGCCACGTCCAGCTCTTCTCATCCGACGCCTCGGCCAGGTACACGTTCTCGGTCACAACTTTGGCCGTCTGAGTCACTGCGACCGTCGGCACGCCGTTCACGTACTCCTGCGCGCCGTTGGCGCCCACTGTGCCGGTCCATTCGACGATCAACAGGCGCCCCTGCGACACCGTCTCGGCGCGCGTGCGCAACCAGGAGATCGTGAGCGCCACGGGACCCAGCTGCACGATGCAGCGGCCCGGCGATCGCTTGACGTCGGCCTTCAATCCCTTGGCCTCGTCTTCCAAATCCATCACTCGTTTCGATACGTCTTCCGCCAACCGATCAAA
>JBBTFS010000089.1:0-5344 GCA_038060705.1 Gemmatimonadota bacterium | reverse complement strand
GCGACGATGAGGCAGTTGGTCCGGGCATGCGCTTGCAGCCCGCTCAATGCGCCGCCGACGAACGGAGAGTGATCCGGAACCGGAACTTCTTCGACACGGAGATTTCGCTCACGGTCCTTCAGCATCATGTCAAGGAAACCGACCACCGCCGGACGGACCAGCTCGCTGGCCATGCGCATGCCGCCGATGAGCGCCGGCGACACCACGCCGTCGGCGCCAGCGTGACGCAGACGCTCCATTGAGCGCTCGTTGGCCGCTCGCGCGATAACGCGAAGTTTGGGGTTCAACTGCCGCGCCGTGATGGTGGTCACGAGCGAGTCCTTGTCGATCGTCGTGCAAATCACGATGCCAGCGGCGACCGCAATCCCCGCCTTCATCAGCACCTCGTTATCCGTGAAGTCGCCCTTGAGCACAGGCAACTCGGGGAATTCCGCCTGGAGTCGCTGCACCCGCTCCTCGTGCAACTCGATGGCGACGACCGGTCGCTCGGTGTGCACGAGTTCGCGCAACACGGCGTAGCCGGTCGCGCCCGTCCCGCACACGATGTAGTGGTCCTGCATTTCCTGAATGGCGCGTTGCATTCGACGGCTCCTGAAGCCCTGCGTGAGGTCCCCTTCAACGAGGAACGCGGTAATGATCGAGGTCGCGTAGACGAGCGCGCCCGCCCCAAAAAACAGCAGGGCCACGGTGAAGAGCTGGGCGGTCGTGTCGCCCTGGACGGTGATCGCCTCGCGAAAGCCGACCGTGGTGAGCACGTTGGCCGTCATGTAGACGGCGTCCATCCACGTGTGCTTGTCTCCGCCAATCACGTGGTATCCGAGAACGCCCGCCGTGAAGGTCGCGACCATGATGATCGCGGCGCCCAGCAGTCGGCCTCGGAGCTGGTTGGTTTCTGCCGGCATCGCGAAATCATACGGCCGCCGGCACAAAAACACTATGGCCTAAACGCCACTGGCACCACACCTTATGGCGCCATCCAAACAGGAGCCCTACTGCCGATGCCGCCAGAGTCGCAGGCTATGCTGGACCGCAGTCCCGCCGCCGACCCCCAGTCGGATCCCGGCGGCGACTTGGGATCGGTGCTTCAGCGACTCAGCCGAATCGACTTGCTGCGGGCATTGCCGCCCGAGGAAGTCCAAGCCATCGCACCGTGGGTGCACCACGAGTGGCATCGCACCGGCGCGAAAATCATCGAGCAGGGCGCGGGCGGCGACTCGATGTACTTCATCGAGAACGGCATCGCGCGCGTCACACGTGAGGGCCAGGCCCAAAGTTGGGACGTAGGTGCCGGTAGCGTGGTCGGCGAAACCGCGTTGCTCACCGGCGATCCTCGCTCGGCCACGGTGACGGCACAGACCGACCTCTCGGTGTGGCGCGTGGACAAAGCCGCCTTCGACAAGCTCGTCTCGGAGTCGCCCAACCTGCGCACCGCCCTCGAGCAGCTGGTACGAGACCGGAAGGCGGGCGTAAAGAGCGCCATGCCCAGTGCGCCGTTCTGGGCGGCAACTGCCATTCGGGCCCTCGACGCGCGCAAGGCGCTGCACGGTTGGCAGCTGTGGATGGGCGTGGGTCTGCTCATGTGGGTTGTCGTGTTCGTCGCTGGCGCAACTGGCGCGGCGTGGCTCACGCGACTGGGTTCGTACGCCGCCGGTGTGGAGCTCATCGCCGGGCTTCTGATCCTTCAGGGAGCGTGCGAGGCGTTCATCGTCGGGGTGGAACGACTTGGCGCCCGCCTCCATTGGGAGGGGTTCATCTCGGGCACCGTCGGGTCGCTCCTCAGCACACTCCCCGAATTCGTGGTCATCGCGTTTCTCGTCCGCGTGGATCCGTTGGCCGCGGTCGTCACCGCGATCGTGACGATCTTCAACAACGCACTTGCGTTTTCGATCTACGGCTTCTTCCTGCCCAAGGACCGCAAAGGTGTGTTCGCCATGCCACGGTCACTCACCGTGGCCGGCGGCGAAATCATGATCGCCGGCGCCGCAATCGCCCTCACCGTCGGCATCGTGATGATCGTCCACACCATCGCAGAAGGACAGAAGGCCCTCGCGGGAGTGGATCTGATCGCGATCGCCGTTGTGATGTTCGCGATCTACGGGTATTATGTGCATTCACTGCTCAAGTACTACGCCGAAGGGCAGGATGAGGCGGAGTCCCTGCCGCCGGAGCCCGATAAGCTCGGACACCAGACCAGCTGGGCCGCGATCGGCACCATGTTTGCGCTCGGACTCATTGGGTCGTACGCCGGCGGCGAATCGATCGGCGGTTTCGCGGAGACGGCCTTGGGCAAGATGGGACTGCCCACAATCCCGACCGCCGCGGCGCTGGCTTTCTTCGCTGGCATCAGCGAGTACATCATCGTCTACAAGTCACACCGGCGCGGCGAACTCGGCATCGCGCTCAGCAACGCTTTCGGCGGAATGTCGCAGGTGATGTTCCTGCTCTTCCCGTTCACGCTCCTGGTGATCGGCATCTTTGGCTTGACCAGCGGCGGTGCGACGTTCGTCTTCCCCATCAGCGCCGCGACGCTCCTGTTGGTCCTGCTCCTGTTTCCCCTCTTCTACGCGCTCCACCAGTTCGTGGAACTGGAGCAGAACTTGTCGGACCTGGACGCGGCCGCGATGACGGGCCTGTACCTGCTGCTGCTGTACTTCCTCTTCACGGCGTCGTCGTAATTCGCGGCGGACTACGGCGCTGACGGTGCGAGGCCGAGTTTCTTGCGAGCGGCGGGTCGTGCGAAGGCGGCTGGAGGAGTATGAGTGTTGGCCAAATCGTAGGCTTTCTGGAACTGCGCCTTGGCCTTCTCCGCTTGCCCGGCCTTTTCGTAGACCAAGCCCAGGAAGTACTGGATCTGCGGGTCGCGGTCATTCCCGGGAATCGCCGCCGCGCGTGCCAGTTCCACCTCGGCCCACGTGTCGTCGTTCGTGAACAAGGCGATGTAACCCGGGAGGTACTGGTAGAAGCGTTCCTGCCCGCGTGCCAACGCCGTATCGGCGCGGCCAATTCCGTCCAGCGCACCACGCGCATCCGCCATGTGTCGGTGAGCCTCAGCCCGATTGCCGCGCTGAGCCGTGATGCGGGTCATCGCATGTGCCAGCCTGAAGTCCCAAAGGCTCCGCGGGTGAGTGCGGGGCTCGGGCTCCTTGTTGCCCAGGTCGCTGCCGCGCCGGTACATGCGCTCGGCATCGTCGACCTTGCCCGCATCGGCGCAGATGCGCGCGGCTTCATTCGACATCTCACCCTGCTGATAGAACGCGTCCTGCGGCTCGCTCTGTTCGCGGGTGACGTGGTAGGCAATCACCATCTCCTCGTACCGGATCGCCATGGCACAATCGCCGGTAAATCCGGCTGATCGCGCCATCGCGCGCTGCGCGGCGGCCTTGTCCCTCGGGTTCTGCGCGGCGTCGATCAGCTCCTGAAAGATCGCGCGCGATTCCGTGTGCTTGCCGGCGATGTCGAGCTGTGTCGCCTCGCGCATGCGCGGATTGCCCTGACCGCCGCCTCCCTGAGCGAGAGTCTGGGTGGAGAGCAGCGCGAGTGCGAGGGCCGCACACGCACAATGGACCGATCGACCGAGGTTTGGCATGGGACGAATTATCGTTCGGAGTGACGTCAACCTCAATCGCCAGGCAGGTGCTCGGGCTCGCCCTGGCCGGTGTCGCGATCGCGTCGCAACCTCTGAGCGCGCAAGCGACGCGCCGAGCGACCATTGCCGGCACGGTGCACGACTCCGCCGCCCGACCGATCCCGGATGTCGACGTCGTCGTGCGACCCGTTGGCCGACGCGCGCGCACCGACTCGGCGGGTCAGTTCCTGTTCACGGACCTGAATGACGGCGCTTACGCCATCACCGCGCGCAAGGTCGGATTCGCGCAAGAACAGTGGGACGTCACGCTCTTCAAATCCGGTCGAGTGGACATCAAGTTCGTCCTCGCGCGACGCCAGCAGCTCGATACCGTGCGAATCACCGCTTCGCGTATGTGCTCTTCGTCCGCCTTCGAAGGATTCGAGTGCCGCCGACGCGCTGGCGGAGGTCTGTTTCTCGATTATCCCGAGATCGATGCCTTTGGAGAGAGCAACGTCGCCGACTTGTTTCGCCACATTCCGGGATTCCGCGTGACATTGCGTTCAACGCCCTCGGGAATGGTGCCCGTTGCCGTCCCGGTCAAGATCGGTGCGTGCTTCCGCTTGTTCGTGGACGGCCGGGACGAGTCGCTGTCGAATCGCGTTCCTGTGTACACGCGGGACTTGATGGCGGTGGAGGTCTACGAGAAGCAGGACTCCGTGCCTCCCAGCGATGGCAGGTACATCGCCTCGCATGACCTTATGCACACGCGCTGGCGGCGGTGCGGCGTCATTTTTTACTGGAGCATATGGGCGCCGCTGTGGGAGCCACCGCCACCCAGCGATTCACAGCACTCAGAGCGGGCGACCGGGCTCGAACCGGCGACGTCCAGCTTGGGAATCCGGACGAAGCCAAGGGGTTCGTTGCCGTAATCGCCAATCTCAGTTGGGACGGACGCACCGGGGTCTTGCCAAGTGACTACCGGTGACTACTTTGTCGCTATGCGCACGGTCGGCGTGAAGGAGCTGAAAAGCCGTTTGTCCGAGTACCTGCGGGCCGTCAAGCGCGGCGAGATCGTGATCGTCACGGAACGCGAGCAGCCCATTGCCGAGTTGCGTCGACCTGTCCCACGCGCGGCCGGCGCAGAAGATCGCGATGCGGCACTCGACGCCCTCGCGGCCACGGGTGAGGTGACGCGAGCGCGAGGCGCGACAATACAGGGGTGGCGCTGGACAACACGCGGGCTCGGGATGAAGCCCGGTAGCGCTGCTCGCATACTCGGCGAGTTGCGAGCCGACTCGCACGTGTGACACGTGCCGCATCGCCGGCACCTCTTTATCTCGACACGTCGGCGGTTTTGCGCGCCGCGTTGGAATCGGGGACGACACCGGAGATCGAAGAGCGCATATCGACAGCGCCGTTGTTGATCACGTCGCGGTTGTCGCTCGTGGAGGCCTCGCGCGCTCTGCTGCGCGTGCGGTCGATGGGGTCAGTCCCCGAGGCAAGGCTCGCCGACGTAACTCGTGACATCACGCGGCTGTGGTTGCGGTGCGACATTTGGGAACTCAGCCGATCGGTGTGCGAGCTTGCGGCTCACGTGGCGCCCGCTGCTCGCCTGCGGACGCTCGACGCACTGCACCTGGCGACGTTCCTGCTGGCACGAGAAGCCATCGCGGATCTCGAGCTCCTAACGGCGGATGAGCGTTTGCGCGAAGCGGCGACTGGCTAGTGTAGTGTCTCACAAATAGCTTGACGTATATGGGAAGTAGCTGTATCGTT